>CANLWQ010000226.1 GCA_947494405.1 Comamonadaceae bacterium
CCTTGACGGGTGGTGACGGTGATTTCTTCCAGCGTCTTTTCGCCCGCCAAAAAATGGCTGAGGTTGTATTCGGCACGCACACCCAACGCGATTTGGGCGTTGGCCAAACCTAAGTCGGCGTCAAACAACATCACATCGTGGCCGCGCTGCGCCAAGGACACGGCCAAATTGATTGAAACGGTGGTTTTGCCCACCCCGCCTTTGCCGCTGGCGATGCCTATGACTTCGGTGGTTTTGTTGTTACTCATGGGTAGACCTTGTGTGTTGTGCGGCCAGACGTGAAACGCGGGCCGAGGCCATGGCCAGCGTGCTGCTCATGTCTTCGGCGTTGGTGTCTGTGTAGCCCAGTGACAAATTGGCCAAAGCCACTGTCACCAGCTCTTCAACTTGCATTTGCACCGACCATTCGCTGATGCGCTCGCCGCGGCTGGCGCCGCTCACGCCGACATGGCCTTCGGTCAGCACTTGAATCAGTGCCCATGGCTGGCTGGCTTCATCCAATTTGGAAATCATCAGGCTTTGCCATTGAATTTGGGGAGTTGATAGTATGCGGCGCAATGACGATTGGGAAGCGTCAGCGGGAAGAACCACGTGGAATTGTGCCTCTTTGCTGATGGCGCTGATTTCGCCCACGCGTTCGCTCATTTGAACACCGGGTGTGTCAATGATGATGAGCTTTCTTTGGCCATGCTCTTCGAGCAAAAGTTTCAAGGTGGTGGCATTGGTGGCACGGAAACAGTCGACACCAGACTGGGCGCTGAGCAACTGGGTTTGGTTCCAAGCGCCAGCGCGCTGATCGCTGTAGCTGATGACGGCCACTTGTTCACTGCCTAAGTTCACGCTGGCATGCTGGGCCAAGCGCGCCACCATCAGCGATTTGCCTGCACCCGATGGGCCGGCCAGCACATGCACGCCAAGCTCTGGCGCGTTCACGCTGCTTTGCTGCATGGAGTGGCAGAGTTGGCGGCGGATTTCATCCAGCGCTGGCTCCACGTCTTCAAAACTTTGGATGCTGTCAATCAGCAAAGCCCGCAAAGCCACAGGAATGGCGGCTTCTTGCAAGGCATTGCGCAGCGGCATGAGGTTGCGCGCCAAGCCGGTGCCTTGCCAAGCCATTTGCTGGCTGAGCTTGAATTCTTTGCGCAAGGTGGCCAATTCTTCGCGCACCATTTGCACGATTTCACGACCGCGCACCGTGTCGCGTTCTTCGGCCATTTGCTGGGCTGGCAAGACTTCTTCTGGCACCACTGGCGGCTTGACTTCTGGGGCCGGCGCAGCTTGCGCTTGCACCGCTTGCTTCAATGAAGCTGCAGGCACAAAGCCTGAGGCCGGGGCTTTGGCGGGTTTGCCCAAGCGCTTGTGCATGGCCATGGTGTCGTTGAGTACTTTGCCAAAGGGCGCAGGTTCTGGTGCCTCGAGCGGGGCGGGTTGAGCGGCTGTTTGGCTCGACAAGCTATAGGTTTTTTCGGTGGGCACAAAGGCGTCGGCCACAGCGGTCTCGGCGGGTAAGGGCTCCACATCGACAGCCACGATCAACTCGGTTTTTCCCTTGACCTTGGCGGTAGAGATGACCAACACGTCGGGGCCATACAAGGCCACTGCCTTTTCGTTGGCTGCCTGGGTGTCACGGGCAATGATTCGCTTGAGTTCCATGGTGTTTCTCGTTGGTCAAATAAAAGGTTGGGGATCAGCTGCGGTTGGTCGCGTTCACTGTGTGAATCACTTTGACCGCTTGGTCATCTGGAATTTCGCTGTAGGACAAGACCGTCAAATCGCTGACGCGAAAACGCACGGCTTTGGACAACCAGCTGCGAATCAGCGGCGAGACCACCAGGACAGCCGCATGGCCTTCGTCCTCCATGGCCCGCGCGCCCATGCGCAAGGCATTGAATAAGTTTTCGGCCAAGCTGGGCTCTAGAACCACCGGTTGGCCGGGCTGGCTTTGTTGCAACACGTTGTGCAGCAATTGCTCTAAACCTGGCTCCAAGGTCATCACCGACAAATTGCTGGACTAATCCACTAAGCTTTGCATGATCATGCGGCCCAGCTTAGGTCGCACATAAGCGGCGAGTTGTTCGGGGTCGGTGCTGCGCGCACTGGCTTCAGTTAAGGATTCAGTGATGGAGCGCATGTCGCGGATAGACACGCCTTCGTTCAACAAATGTTGCAACACGCGGGTGACCACGCCCAAAGACAATTTACCTGGCACCAGTTCTTCCACCAATTTAGGCGACTTGGCCGCCAACTTATCCAGCAGTTGCTGCACTTCATCGTGGCTGAGCAAATCGGCCGAGTTTTCACGCAAGACTTTATTCAAATGGGTGGCGATCGCGGTGCTGGCGTCGACCACGGTGTAACCCAAGGTACGCGCCAAATCGCGTTGCGAAGACTCAATCCACACGGCTTCCAAACCAAACGCGGGTTCGCGTGTGGGCGTGCCTTGCAGTTCGCCATACACCTGACCTGGGTTGATGGCCAACTCGCGGCCCACCTTGATTTCGCCTTTGCCGCGCACCACGCCCTTCAACACAATGTTGTAAGAGTCGGGATCAATATTCAAGTCGTCGCGGATACGCACGGGTTGCACCAAGAAGCCCAACTCGGCAGACAATTTTTTACGCACGCCTTTGACGCGGCTCATCAATTCACCGCCGGTTTCGGTGTTCACCAAGGGAATCAAGCCGTAGCCAATTTCCAAACCAATCAAGTCCACTTGATCAACATCGTCCCAGTCCAGGTCTTTGGTCGACTCGGTGGTGGCAGCGGCTTGCGCCTGCGCCTCTTGCACCGCTTCTTCATCGACTTCGCCGCGAATCACCAACAAACCCAAGCCCGCGGTCACCGCCGCCAAGGTAATGAACATCAGGTGCGGCATGCCAGGGACCAAGCCCAAAGCTGTCAAGATGATGGAAGAAATAAACAAAGCCGATGGATTGGCCAGTTGGGTATGGGCCTGCTCGGAAATCGACTCCGAGGTGGTCACACGTGTCACGATGATGGCGGTCGCCAAGGACAAGAGCAGCGCAGGAATTTGCGCCACCAAGCCGTCACCGATGGTGAGCAAGGTGTAAATCTTGCCGGCTTCTGAGACCGACAAATCATGTTGGAGCACGCCAATGGCCAAGCCGCCAATCAAGTTGATCAACAAAATCAATATGCCCGCAATCGCGTCACCGCTGACGAATTTGGAGGCACCGTCCATGGCACCGAAGAAGTCGGATTCTTGGGACAACTCGGCACGGCGTTTTTGTGCTGTGGGTTGATCGATCACGCCCGCATTCAAGTCGGCGTCAATAGACATTTGTTTGCCAGGCATGGCGTCCAAGGTAAAACGTGCGTTCACTTCAGACACACGGCCCGCACCCTTGGTCACCACGATGAAGTTGATGATCATCAAAATACCAAAGATGATGAAACCCACTACATAGTTACCGGCGATCACAAACTCACCAAAGGCCGCCACCACTTTGCCAGCGGCGTCGTGGCCTGTGTGGCCATCAACCAAAATCACCCGGGTGGAAGCCACGTTCAGCGCCAAGCGCAACATGGTGGCAAACAACAAGACCGTGGGGAAGGATGAAAATTCCAGCGGTTTACGGGTGCTGATGGCGATCATGATGATCACCAAGCTGATCAC
>CANLWQ010000227.1 GCA_947494405.1 Comamonadaceae bacterium
GTTGCAGAAAATGAACATACCTGTGCTGCCCAATACCGCAGGCTGTCACACCATCGACGAGGTCTACACCACCGCGCAAATGGCCCGTGAAGTGTTTGAGACAGATTGGCTGAAATTGGAGTTGATTGGCGACGACTATTCCTTGCAACCCGACACCTTGAATCTGCCCTTGGCGGCAGACAAACTCATCAAACAAGGCTTCAAGGTCTTGCCCTATTGCACCGAAGACTTGGTGCTTTGTCAGCGTTTGGTCGATGTGGGTTGCCAAGCGGTGATGCCATGGGCCGCACCCATTGGTACAGGCAAAGGCCCCCTGAACGCCTACGCCATGCGCGCACTGCGCGAGCGACTCACCGTGCCGCTGATTGTGGACGCCGGTTTAGGCTTGCCCTCTCATGCCTGCACCGTGATGGAATGGGGTTATGACGCTGTCTTGCTCAACACCGCCGTGGCACTGGCCAAAAATCCCGTTGGCATGGCAGACGCTTTTGCCAAAGCTGTTGCCGCAGGCAGAAGCGCGTTTTTGTCGGGTGCCATGCGGCCCCAAGAATCTGCACAACCCAGCACCCCCACTTTGGGCACACCTTTTTGGCACCACGAATGAACGACATACTCAGCCAAGCAAAAGCCATTACCGAGTTGCATGCGCAATTGCAAATTCCCCCGGCTCTGCCCTGCGAAAGCTTTTTATCTGAACTGCCTGACAACCAAACCTCTGTCTATCAATCCGCGTGGTTGGCCGCTCGCAGCTTGGGTTTCATACCCAAAGACGCCGCCTGCATTGCCCAAGCTTGGGACGCGCAAAGCCTGAGAAGCCAAAGTTTTAGCCAAAGTTTTGACGCCGCGCTTTGGCCGGTCAACGCGATTGACTTTGGCTTAGCTTCTCCCGCAGAGAAAGAAATTTTTGCCACTTGCCCGCACCACTTAGGCCTGTATGCGGTGGTGCCCGATGCGCAGTGGGTGGACAGGGTCGCCCAGCTGGGTGTGCCCACGGTGCAACTGCGATTCAAGTCCGACGACCCACAGGCCATTGCCCAGCAAATTGCCTTGTCAGTCAAAGCCGTGGCCGGCACGCCAAGCCTGCTCTTCATCAATGACCACTGGCAACAAGCCATAGATGCAGGCGCCTACGGTGTGCATTTGGGACAAGAAGATCTGCAAGAAACACCTATGCACACATTGCGCGCCTCGGGCTTGCGCTTGGGTTTGAGCTCACATGGCTACAGCGAAATGTTGGCCGCACTGGCTTGGCGTCCCAGCTATCTGGCTTTGGGCGCGGTGTTCCCCACCACTTTGAAAAAAATGCAGACCGCGCCGCAAGGCTTGGGCCGCTTGGCCAAGTATGTGCAACTGGCTCACAAAACACCACTGGTGGCGATTGGCGGTATCGATTTGCAATCTTTACCAGAGGTGATGCAAACAGGGGTGGGCTCGGCGGCGGTGGTCAGAGCCATCACGGGTGCAGACGACCCCAACCTCGCTGTGAAAGAGCTGATGCGCTGTATCGCTTTGGCATCCGCCTGAAACCCTGTTGATGTTTTTCTCTCACTACGAGTCCCTGTTCAAGCAATCGGCTTTCATGCGGTTTTGGCTGGCCCGCGTGATGGGGATTTCCGCTAACCAAATGCTGATGCTGGGCATTGCTTGGCATATGTACGACATCACGGGCAGCGCTTGGGATTTGGGTTTGGTGGGGCTGTGTCAATTCATCCCCGCCTTGCTGATGGCCTTGCCAGCGGGGCAATTGATAGACCGCCTGCACCGAGGCCGCATCTTTGCCATGTGCATGATGCTGCAAGCGTCGGTCGCCGTCGTGTTGCTGTGGGCCATGCTCAACCATGTGGAAAGTCGAGGCTTGATATTTGTCATTGCTGTTGTGCTGGGCATCAACCGCTCGTTTCAAATGCCGTCCCAGCAAGCCATCACGCCTTTGCTGGTTCCCAAAGAATTGCTGCAACGTGCCACGGCGCTGAGTTCCACCGGCGTTGAAATTGCCATCATTGGCGGGCCTGCTATGGGCGGGATGATTTACACACAAGGCGCATCCGCGGTTTACGCCTGTTGCGTTGTTTTGTTTGTAGCCGCCTTTGCCTTGACTTTATCGGTGAAGTACCGGCATGTGGCCTCTCATTTGGCGGCATCTTGGCACTCGCTGTTTGCAGGATTGCGCTTTGTACTGCAAAGAAAGGTGTTGCTGGGGGCCATCTCTTTGGACTTGTTTGCGGTGTTGTTGGGTGGCGCCACGGCGCTGTTGCCGATTTTTGCCAAAGACATTCTTCATGGGGGCCCGCAAGAGTTGGGATTTTTGCGAGCAGCGCCTGCAGTGGGCGCTTTAGCGATGTCCATCATCATCACCCGTTGGCCGATAGAAAGAGCTATTGGCTACAAACTGCTGGCCGCTGTGGCTGTGTTTGGTTTGGCCAATATAGGTTTTGGACTGTCGACCCAGCTTGGGCTGTCCATCATGTTTTTGGCTGTCGCTGGTGCGGCAGACAATATCAGTGTGGTCACGCGCCTAACCTTGATGCAATTAGAAACACCTGACGAAATGCGCGGACGGGTTGCAGCTGTCAACGGCGTCTTCATAGGCGCATCGAATGAACTGGGTGAATTTGAATCGGGCGCAAGCGCTGCCCTCATAGGTCCGGTAGGCTCGGTGGTGGTGGGTGGTGTGGGTACGATTTTGGTGGCACTGGCGTGGGTTGAATTAGTTCCCGCCTTAGCCAAACGTGACACCATGACCTCATGATGAGGTTTGAAAAAACCAACTAGGCCTGCCAAACCCCATAGCCCGCTTCGCGCATGCGTATAGCCAAATCCACCTCCATGTATTGCGCGTCCCCATAAGGCATGGGATTGAGTTTTTCAAAAATCTCCGTCATCAAACGCAAACCATATTTTTCAACATACTTGTTGCCCTTGATACCTGCCTTGTGGTTGTCAAAGCGAACGTCAGGATCAAGTCCTGTCATGCCGACATAGACACATGGCATGCCGGTTTTGTAATCGGGGTTGGATTTTAAAAATTTTCGTTCTTGAAGAACACGCAAATCGAGTTCGACCACATACACATGGTGCAAACTCTTCATGCTGTTAAATGCAACCGGCCCCTAGATTCAATCGAATAAATCGGGCTGGTCTTTGGAAATACGCGCCAACAAGGGTTGGAACTGGAACCAACCGGCATAAGAAGAACCCACGATGGGGAAGGCTTGTTCGGCAGCCGCTTTGCTGACCATTTTCAGCGGCTTGCCATGCGACGCGGCCTCGGCCAATAACTGCACCTGACAGCAGCGCTCCATGGCGATGTACCACCAAGCAGCGGCTTCCACAGAATCTCCCACCGTGAGCAAACCATGGTTTTGCAAAATCACGCCTCGGTTTTGACCCAAGGCTTTGGCAATCCGAACGCCCTCTTCCAACTCAAGCACCACGCCATCAAAATCGTCGTACACCACATGGCTGTTATAAAACGCGCATGAATCCAAGGAGATGATGTCCAAGGGCTTGCCCAAGGTGGACCAAGCTCGACCATGCGGCGCATGGGTGTGCGCTGCGGCCACCACATCGGGGCGGGCATCATGAATACGTGAATGAATCGCAAACGCGGCCTCGTTCACA
>CANLWQ010000228.1 GCA_947494405.1 Comamonadaceae bacterium
CTGGGGTCGGTATCCAGCCAAGCCAAGAGTCGGTCGTGCAAGACTTCCACCTCGCGTTGCGCCGAATGGGTTTGCACAAACAAGATGCTGTCATCGCCCGCACCAAGCTCTGAGGGCTGTGCCGGCGGCTCAGCCATGTGCAACACCGCCGACTGCAGTTGCTGCAAAGCGTTGGGGGCTTGATGGCTGTCTTGGGCTTCTTTGACCGGATCGATAAACACCTGCACTTCTTTGGCGTCAAACTCGTGCAGAGCATGTAAATAGTCGCGCCCGTGTTTGCCCCAAGAGGCCAGCAAGGGGTGGCCAAGGGCTACCCAGCTTTCTGTGAGGTGTCCCCAGTGCTCTTGGCTGGGGTTGTGCACAAACATCAGCACTGGAATGAACTGCCCCAAAGCAGCCAAAGCTTGCAAGGTTTGCATGGGCAAGGCGGTGATGCCAAACACCAGCAAGCGAGGCGGCAGGCCGGGAATGGGTTTGTTGTGAGGCCAAGTCTTGAGCGCTTGCAAAAAAGCCAGATGCACATCCGAGCGGGCCACAAACCCGCTGTGCGCTTGGGGCAAGCCCGCTTGCACATCGGCCAACAGGTCGCGCCACATAGCAGCTTGCCATGCTTGTGCCGAAGGCAGGGGGCGGTTTAGGCCCAGACGGTCATGGCCTTGCGTCCAGTCTTGCAGCCAATCGACGCGGTAGTTTTGGTAACCATCGAGCACATCGGCCAATTGCTGCGCCAAACCAAAGGCTCGCGTGCCTTGTATGTCGTCTTGAAGATAGTGTGCCAGCGGCGCAAAGCGTGGGTCACTCAACCAGTGGGGAAGGCGGCGCAGTATGCGCCACACCAAGGGCGCTTTGTCTAAGGGCATGCGGGCGGGGAGTTGTTCTGCGCCTAAGACCGCACGGTAGATTTGCCACAACGCCGAAGAGGGGAGTTCCATGCGGGTAGCGGCACAGACCCCTAATGCCGCGTCGTCGGCCAAGGCCAGCGTCAGCCAATGCTTCATGCCATTGCTTTGCACCAGAATGGTTTCGCTGGCCAAAGGCGGCAAAGGGCGTTCTTTCACATAGTGCAGCAGCAACTCGCGCAGACCTTCCATGCGGTTGCTGTGAAACACCATAAAGCCTGGTGGCGAGTGAGGGGTCATGAAAAGCTTGGGGTGGGTAAGAACTACAGCTTAAAACAGGCCTAGGCTCATGGCGTGAGCTGAAGATGTTTATTGTGCTCCACCAGCGCTTGCCCTGAGACTGTCAAGCCTTGGGCTGCGAGTTTTTTCGCGGTGACAGCCCCCATGCCCGAGACGCGGCGCATCAGATCGGGCCAGTCGGTAAAAGGGCGAATATCCCGCTCGGCCATGACGCGACGGGTGAAAGCCGGCCCCAAGCCGCGCAGGCCGTCGAGCTCGGCTTCGCTGGCTTGGTTGATATCCAAAGCCCAAACCGAGTTGCACATGCAAAGTACAAAAAGCGCCAGTGTTTTGCCCATGGGCAGTCTCCATCAAACACCCGTATTCAAGCTGATCTGTGGGGCAGATAGGGTGAGAGATGCTGACAAAAAAACGCCGCGACACTTCAAGCGTTTTGCGCCAACCACTGCATATAGCGGGTCACGCCGGTTTGCACATCGGCAAACACATGGTCGCAGCCGCTGGCGCGCAAAGCGCCTAAGTCGGCTTGGGTAAAGCTTTGGTACTTTCCGCGCAAGGCATCGGGAAAAGCTATGTAGCGAATGCTTTGCGCTTGCACTGCCTGCGCCAATTCAACAGGTGTTTCTTTGTGGGCGGCGCGAGCGGCATTCACCACGGCCAGCGCCACATCATTGAAAGGCTGGGCGCGGCCCGTGCCTAAATTGAACAAACCATTGTGTGCGGGGTGGTCGAAGAACCACAGGTTGACCGCCACCACATCATCTATATAAACAAAGTCGCGTTGCTGTTCGCCTGGCGCATAGCCGCCGTAGTCGGCGAACAGTTTCACATGGCCCTCTTGGCGCAGTTGGTGGAACTGGTGAAAGGCGACACTGGCCATGCGGGCTTTGTGTTGCTCTCGTGGGCCGTACACATTGAAATAGCGAAAGCCCACCACTTGGGCTTTGTTGTTGGCAAAGTCGGCGCCCATTTCGCGGCGCATGCGTTGGTCAAACAACAGCTTGGAGTAGCCGTAAACATTCAGCGGTTTTTCAAACTTGGGTGTTTCCACAAAACTGCTGGACCCTCCATAGGTAGCCGCCGAGGACGCATACAGCAAGCGCACCCCCTGGGCCTGACACGCCGTCCATAACTGGCAAGACACGCCGTAGTTGTTGTCCATCATGAAGCGGCCATCGGTTTGCATGGTGTCGCTGCAAGCGCCTTCGTGGAACACCGCCTCCACCTGTCCGTATGCGCCTTGGGCGAAAGCTGCGTAAAAACCTTTGTGATCGACGTAATCGGCAATCTGTAAATCGGCCAGATTGCGAAACTTGTCGCCATCGGTTAAATCGTCAACCGCAATGATGTCGGTGATGCCGCGCTGGTTCAAACCTTGAATGATGTTGCTGCCGATAAACCCAGCGGCACCAGTGACAACGATTCTCATGCTGACAACTCCTGAAAATTAACACTGGCCGTACCGAACTTGCCCACCACAATGCCACCGGCTTTGTTGGCCCATGGCAGCGCCTCGCGCATGGACATGCCAACGCCCATGAGAGACGCCAGCGTGGCAATCACGGTGTCGCCCGCACCGGTGACATCAAAGACTTCACGCGCCACGGCCGGCACATGCAACACGCCTTGGGCGTCAAACAAACTCATGCCTTCTTCGCTGCGCGTCAGCAGCAAGGCGTCTAGCTTTAAATCTTGTCGCAGCGCTTGTGCCATCTGCAGCAAATGCGCCTCGTCATGCCAACGCCCAATCACTTGTTGCAACTCTGCGCGGTTGGGGGTGATGACAGTGGCCCCCGCATAACGCGAATAGTCGCTGCCCTTGGGGTCAATCAGCACGGGCAACTTGGCGGCACGGGCCGCCGCAATCATGTCAGCGATGTGCGTCAAGCCGCCTTTGCCGTAGTCGGAAAACAAAACCGCTTGGTGCTGTGGCAACAAAGTGTGAAATTGACGGGTTTGCGAGGCCAACACTTCAGAGCGCGGCTCGCTTTCAAAATCGGCACGCAACAACTGCTGCTGGCGCCCAATGATGCGCAGCTTGACCGTGGTTTGTAACTGCGGGTCGCTGCCCAAATGGGTTTGTATGCCGCTGGCGTCAAGAAGACGACGCACGCGCTGGCCGTTGTCGTCGTCTCCCACCACACTCAGTAAAGAGGCTTGGGCGCCCAAGCTCACCACATTGAAAGCAACATTGCCGCAGCCACCCAGCCGCTCTTCTTCGCGGGTAACCCGCACCACAGGCACCGGGGCTTCGGGGCTGATGCGGTCTACCGCGCCATACCAATAGCGGTCCAGCATGACGTCACCCACGACAAGCACTTGGGTGCGCTTAAGTTGATCAGAGGAGCAAAGTGTCATCACAGTTCTTCAATACGACGGGCAGGATAGCTGTCCCAAGCTTGGCAACCCGGGCAATGCCAAAAATGTTTCAAGGCTTCAAAACCACAGGCCGCACACCGGTAGCGGCGCAGCGGTTTA
>CANLWQ010000229.1 GCA_947494405.1 Comamonadaceae bacterium
CCGATCGCTGTTATGGTTTAGACGCGATTTGCGCTCACACGACCACACAGCCATGCACCACGCATTGGCGCAAAGCAAACAAGTGTTTTGTACATTTGTTTTTGACGAACATATTCTTCAAACCCTGCCTCGCCAAGATAGGCGGGTGGCCTTTATTCACAGCAGTTTGATCGATTTAGACCAACACCTTCGTGCACTGTCGGGGCAGTCCGATGCAGTACTTGAGGTCCGTCACGGCGACCCCATGGCGTGTTTGCTTGAGCTGGTCAAAGGTCTTGGGATTCAAGCGGTATTTGCCAACCACGATGATGAACCCTATGCACTCAAGCGTGATGCTGCCATGAAAGCTGCATTGGCCAGCCTTGACATTGCCTTTGTCAGCTTCAAAGACCATGTGGTGTTCGAGCGCAGTGAAATCCTCACCCAAAACAACCAACCCTACGGTGTTTTCACGCCTTACAAAAATAACTGGCTGAAAAAAATAACGCCTGCTGATTTGAAAGAAAAAACAGTCAAACCCGCCGCAGGACAACTGGCATGCATGCCAGCCAGCTTGCACAAAGCCATGCCCAGCCTCCAAGACATGGGCTTTGAGTCGGTGGATTTACAAGCGCTGCATATTCAAGCAGGCAGCACGGGCGCAGATGTTTTGGTTAAAGATTTTGTCAAACGCATGAGCGACTATCAGCAAACGCGTGACTTTCCCAGCGTGAAAGGCCCCAGCTACCTCAGTGTGCATTTACGCTTTGGCACAGTGTCTGTCAGGCGCTTGGCACGCTTGGCTCACCCCTTGGCCATCAAGGAGGATGCAGGCGCACAAACTTGGTTGGGCGAATTGATTTGGCGAGACTTTTATCACCAAATAATGCACCACCACCCGCGGGTGGTGAACCAAGCTTTCAAACCCGCGTATGACGCCATTGTGTGGGAATCCGGCGATGAGGCGAAGCTGTTGTTTGAGGCTTGGTGCGAAGGACGCACGGGCTACCCTTTGGTTGACGCGGCCATGGCCCAAATCAACCAAACCGGCTATATGCACAATCGATTGCGTATGGTTGTCGCGAGTTTTTTAGTCAAGGATTTGGGTATTGACTGGCGCTGGGGCGAAAAATATTTCGCCGAGCATTTGATTGACTTTGATTTGGCCGCCAACAATGGCGGTTGGCAGTGGGCCAGCTCCAGCGGTTGTGATGCCCAGCCCTATTTCAGAATCTTCAACCCCATCAGCCAAAGTGAAAAATTTGATTCACAGGGCAAATTTATTCGCCGCTATCTTCCTCAACTGGCAGCGCTGCCCAATGATGCGATTCATGCGCCTTGGCTGGCCAAGCCTTTGGTATTAGAGGCAGCCGGCGTCAAGCTTGGTGAGAGTTACCCTCTGCCCGTGGTTGACCATGCGGGGGCTAGACTCAAGACCCTGATGCGCTACAGCGTTGTGAAAAGCAAACCCGACTGAACCCCAATGCGGTAAGCAGCTTTAGATTTGAACCATTTCAAAATCTTCTTTGCGCGCTCCGCATTCAGGACAGGTCCAGTTCATAGGTACTTGCTCCCAAGGTGTTCCAGCAGCGATTCCCTCTTCAGGCGCCCCCGCAGCTTCGTCATAAATCCATCCACAAATTAAGCACATCCAAGTCTTGCTCACAGTGATTTCTTTCAAATAAATCAGTTAAAACCCGCGAAAGCGGTGGCATAGAATGAAACAGATTCTATAGACCGCACATGAACACTCCAACCCGTCTTCCAGATGAAGGCCAATCTCCCGAAATGGCACATCCTTGCGTGCTGTGTTTCAACTCCAATGACCCCAGTGGCGCAGGAGGTTTAACAGCGGACATTTTGGCGATGTCATCTGTTGGTTCACATGTGTTGGCCATCTCCACAGGAAGCTATGTGCGCGACACCGCCGAGGTGTTCGACCATGTGGCTATGGATGAAGAAACCGTGGATGAGCAAGCCCGCACCATCTTGGAAGATATAGCGGTTCAAGTCATCAAAGTAGGGTTTTGTGGCTCGCCAGATGTCTTGTCGACTGTGGCTGAAATATGTGCCGACTACGCAGATGTACCTGTGGTTGCTTACATGCCCAGTCTGTCTTGGTGGCAAGATGAGTCCATCGATGCTTACCAAGATGCTTTCATGGAATTGGTGCTGCCCCAGACCACGGTTTTGGTGGGCAACCACAGCACGCTGTGGCGTTGGTTATTGCCCGAATGGGGCAGTGACAGAACCCCCAGCGCCAGAGATTTGGCTAAAGCCGCTGCCGAGAAAGGTGTGCCCTACACCTTCGTCACAGGTCTGCCACAAACCGGCGGGCAGCATTTAGAAAATGCTTTGGCCACGCCTTTGAATGCGATGGTCAGCGAAACCATTGAACGCTTTGACGCCGTGTTCACCGGCGCTGGCGACACCTTAAGTGCAGCATTGGCCGGCTTGCTGGCCATGGGCGACGATTTAGAAGCTGCTGCAGGCGAAGCCTTGGGATACCTCGATGGCAGCTTAGACGCAGGCTTTCGCCCTGGCATGGGACATGCCGTTGCAGACCGATTGTTTTGGGCGCACAGCATTGATGAGAACAGCGAATTTGAGGATGATGACGCTGCAGCCACAGCTGACGACTTTTCTTTGCCCGGCCATCAAACCCGACATTGACACCTTCACCCACAACACACATGACCGATCTGAACCAAACACTTTTCGACCGCGCCCGCCTTGTGATTCCTGGCGGCGTCAATTCCCCTGTGCGCGCATTTCGCGCTGTTGGCGGCACACCGCGCTTCGTCAAACGCTCTCAAGGTGCTTATTTTTGGGACGCCAATGACAAGCGTTACATCGATTACATCGGTTCTTGGGGCCCGATGATTTTGGGTCACGGCCACCCTGCGGTGGTTGAAGCGGTGCAAAAAGCGGTGCTCGAAGGTTTTTCTTACGGTGCGCCCACTGAGCGTGAAATTGAACTGGTCGAAGCCTTGATTCAACTCATGCCCTCCATGGAGATGGTGCGCTTGGTCAGTTCCGGTACCGAAGCCGGCATGAGCGCGCTGCGCTTGGCACGCGGCGCTACAGGTCGCAACAAGTTCATTAAGTTTGAAGGTTGCTATCACGGTCATGCCGATGCTTTGTTGGTCAAAGCCGGTTCAGGCTTGGCTACCTTTGGCAACCCCACCAGCGCCGGTGTGCCCCCCGAGGTGGTTAAAGACACCTTGGTACTCGAATTCAACAACATCGCCCAATTGGAAGAAGCCTTTGACTTGCATGGCAAAGATTTGGCTTGTTTGATGATAGAGCCCATTGCCGGCAACATGAATTTGGTTCGCGCCAGCATCCCCTTTATGAAGCGCTGCCGCGAGCTGTGCAGCCAGCATGGCGCTCTCTTGGTGTTTGACGAGGTCATGACCGGCTGCCGTGTCGCCTTAGGCAGCGCCCAGAGTGTTTACGCCCAATCCCTGCCCGGCTTTGAGCCCGACGTCACGGTGCTGGGCAAGGTGATTGGTGGCGGCATGCCACTGGCCGCTTTTGGTGGCAAGCGTGCGGTGATGGAGCAACTCGCTCCCTTGGGTCCTGTCTACCAAGCCGGCA
>CANLWQ010000230.1 GCA_947494405.1 Comamonadaceae bacterium
ACGGCGTCGTCCCCCATGACAACTTGACGCGGTACTGGCAACCCACTCTCACTGCGCCAGATGGGTAGGTTGGTCAGAAATTGCATAAGCCATCATAATTAAATCTTTGCCCAAAAAAAGCGATACTTTTTCTTATAGACGCCACCAGTTGTCGCGCTGAGAGCGTCTGGGTGACTTTCACCCTGGATTTACATCCGGTTATTGCACGGCTTACATGTTCGAGGGATTAAAACAACAAGCGATATGAGCCTGGACGCCACTTACAAGTGGTAAAAGAAAATGGAATTATCTGAGCCAACTCAATATAGCCCAAGGGCGATGATTGCCATTTTTCACAACGCTTTCTGATTAACTCTCTTTGAAAGATCTTCGGATGATTCTTTGCGCTCGCTATAGCGGTCAACCAGATAAGGCGATATGTCGCGTGTCAGAAGCGTGAACTTCACCAACTCCTCCATCACATCAACCACCCTGTCGTAATAAGCTGATGGCTTCATTCGGCCATCTCCCTCAAACTCTAAAAATGCTTTGGCAACAGAACTCTGATTGGGAATCGTGATCATCCGCATCCAGCGTCCAAGAATACGCATTTGATTCACGGCATTAAAGGATTGAGAGCCCCCACTGACCTCCATCACTGCCAAAGTTTTTCCCTGCGTGGGGCGCACTGCCCCAACCGACAAAGGGATCCAATCAATCTGACTTTTCATGATGCCTGTCATAGCGCCGTGACGTTCAGGTGAACACCAAACCATGCCCTCAGACCATGCAGCCAAATCGCGCAACTCTTTAACCTTTGGATGTGTATCAGGCACGGAGTCAGGTTGCGGGAGATCCAAAGGATTAAACACCTTGACCTCTGCACCCATGGCTTCAAGTAACCTGGCGGCTTCAAGCGTCAATAGCTTGCTGTAAGAGCGCTCGCGCAAAGAACCATACAACATCAAAATTCTAGGCGGATGTGTTGAGACCTGCCGAGGCTCAAACGCCGATTGTTGCGGAACTTTGAAGCAACTTTCATCAAGATTAGGCAAAGATTCAGTGACCTTTTTCATGCTTGCCAAGCTCGCTCTTGTTGAGTTCTTGCACCATGTTAAACAAAGTCTTTTTTTGTTTAGGGTCTGAGACCGTATGCATAGCATCCTCCAAAACAACGCTGATGTCTTCGGCAGCAACCAGCTCCATGTCCCAATTGGGAAACAGCCTTTCACGAAACTCATCCTCATCAGTTAGAAGTACGACATTAGAGTGGCGAGGATCTGCAGAGATAATTTTAAATAAACTGGTCACGTTGTCTCTGGGACCTTCCAACCATTGGAAGAAGATACCGCTACCAAAGACCAATAACCCAGTGATACCAAATCTAGGGTTATGGTATTTGGCGGTGGAAATAATTTTTTCGAGCGTCTCTTTATCCATTTGATGCACAGCGCGACTGCAGTACACAATATTATGGATTGACAGACCTGATTGACCTTCATCGTTTTGCATGCGATAAGTATGCACCAAAGAAATAAATATATTTTTGGTAAACAGTCTTATAGGGACATTGTCACAACTTGCCAAAGCAGGGCAGCCCCTTGCCCTTCAAGAGCTTCGATTTCGCGCAAGTGAAGAAATCTTTTTTTAAATAGCAATTGAAGATACTTTCTGATGCTTAGCTCTAAAGCCGGGCATTGGCCCGAGCTAGATGGATTTTCTTGAAGCTGTCAATCAAGCGGTGATGCCTGTCTAGCCCTTCAAGCTTCATGCTGGTAGGCACTAAACCAAAAAACCGCACACCGCCGTTCACCGAACCTAAGACAGCGTCCATGCGCTCATTACCAAACATAAGGCGGAAATTGTGTTCGTAGTTTTCTATTTCTAGATCTTGGTCCAATTCAACTTCCAGCACAACATTCAAAGCCTGATAAAACAACTTTCGCTCAACCGTGTTGTCGTTGTATTGCAAGAAGGCACCGACCAAATCATGTGCGGCTTCTAGCTGTTTTAAAGCCAGATGGATCAGCAGTTTTAACTCAAGCACAGTCAATTGGCCCCAATCAGTATTCTCATCAAACTCAATGCCAATGAGGGTGGCAATATCGGCATATTCGTCCAGTTCGTTGTTTTCCAAACGGTCTAGCAGAGAAATCAAAGTTTTGTTGTCTAAGCGATGTAAATTCAGAATATCTTCCCTGAATAACAAGGCTTTGTTGGTGTTGTCCCAGATCAAATCTTCTATCGGATAAATTTCGGAGTATCCCGGCACCAAAATTCTGCAGGCAATAGCGCCCAACTGGTCGTACACGGTGGTGTAAACCTCTTTACCCATGCCTTGCAAAATACCAAACAAGTTGGCGGCTTCGTTTGCATTGGCTCTTTCTTGCTGATTGCCCTTATCCGCAAAATCCCACTCCACAAATTCGTAATCTGGCTTGGCACTGAAGAAGCGCCAAGACACAATGCCACTCGAGTCAATAAAGTGTTCTACAAAATTGTAGGGTTCAGTCACGGCGTTGCTCTCGAAGGTAGGCACAGGTAAATCGTTCATTCCTTCAAAGCTGCGGCCTTGCAACAATTCGGTCAGGCTGCGTTCTAACGCCACTTCCAATCTGGGGTGCGCGCCAAAGGAGGCAAAAACGCCACCCGTGCGCGGGTTCATTAAGGTGACGCACATGACGGGGTAAGTGCCGCCCAGAGATGCATCTTTGACCAAAACAGGAAAGCCTTGCGCTTCGAGGCCTTTGATACCTGCCAAAATTTTAGGAAACTTGGCCAAAACCTCAGCGGGTACATTGGGCAAGCATATTTCGCCTTCCAAAATTTCGCGCTTGACTGCACGCTCAAATATTTCTGACAAACATTGAACTTGCGCTTCGGCCAGTGTATTTCCGGCACTCATGCCGTTGCTGACAAATAAATTCTCAACTAAGTTAGAAGGGAAATAGACCACTTTATTGTCTGACTGTCGCACATAAGGCAACGAACAAATTCCACGCGCGACATTACCCGAATTGGTGTCGATCAAATTCGAGCCCTTCAACTCACCATCGGGGTTGTAAATTTTGAGGCAGTACGGATCCAGAATTTCTTTGGGCAGCGCATCTTTGCGACCTGGCTTGAACCAGCGCTCGTTGGGGTAATGTAAAAACTCTGCTTTGGCCAGGTCTTCGCCCCAATAAGTACCCGCATAAAAATGGTTGGTGTTGAGGCGCTCGATGTATTCACCCAAGGCAGAGGCCAACGCGCTTTCTTTGGTGGAGCCTTTGCCATTGGTAAAGCACATGGGCGAATGCGCATCGCGAATATGCAAGGACCAAACGTTGGGAATGATGTTGCGCCACGAGGCAATTTCTATCTTGATGCACAAATCGGCCAAAATGCCCGACATGTTTGCAATGGTTTTCTCCAAGGGAAGGTCTTTGCCCAGTATGAAAGTGCTGCTTTCGACATTGGGTTGTAAGCTGAGCAAGGCTTGTGAATCAGCATCGAGGTTGGCCACTTCTTCAATGACAAATTCAGGCCCTTCCTGCACCACTTTTTTAACGGTGCATCGCT
>CANLWQ010000231.1 GCA_947494405.1 Comamonadaceae bacterium
AAAGCCGCCAACACCTGAAGTTGTCGGTCCAGCGGATTCATATCGGGCTGATGCAATTTCAAGCCCTCTTCCACCACCTCTTGCACTGTCATGCGCGGCGACAAGGATGAAAACGGGTCTTGGAACACCACTTGCACCGCTTGGCGAAGATGCAAATCAGCAGCCGCATCTGAGGACCACGCTTGTCCGTCAATGGTCAAACTGCCTTGAAAAGAAATCAAGTTCAACACCGCCAATGCCAAAGAAGATTTACCCGAGCCCGATTCGCCAATGACGCCCAGAGTTTGGCCAGCACGCAGCTCGAAATCGAGGCCGTGCACCGCCACAAATTGGCCACTGCCAAACCAGCCGCGCCAGCCGCTGCGCGGCACGGCATAGCTCACGCGTATGCCTTTGGCTTGAATCACCACAGGCGCACTGGCAAGCGCAGGCAATACATTGCGTTCGGGTTGGCTGTTGACTAATTTTTGGGTGTAAGGATGCGCGGGCTGGGCCAGCACTTGCGCCACAGCGCCTTGCTCGACCACATAGCCATTTTCCAAAACCACCACCCTGTCGGCGAAGCGACGCACCATGTTGAGGTCGTGGGTGATGAGCAAAATCGCCATGCCGTGCTTTTGCTGCAAGCTGTCGAGTAAATCGAGAATTTGCTGGCGCAAAGACACATCCAGCGCAGTGGTGGGCTCATCTGCCAACAGCAGCTTGGGTTGTCCGGCCAAAGCCATGGCAATCATGGCGCGTTGGCGTTGCCCGCCCGACAACTGATGCGGAAAACTGTGGATGCGCCGTTCTGGCTCGGGGATGCCTGTGTCGGTTAAAAGTTCTGTGGCTTGCTTCCAAGCTTCAGCCGCAGTCATGCCGCGTTTGAGTTGCAACACCTCGGCGATTTGGTCGCCAATGGTGAACAAGGGGTTGAGCGCGGTCATGGGCTCTTGAAAAATCATGGCGATGTCGCCGCCGCGCACCTCGCGCAGTTGGGCCTCGCTCATGCGCAACAAATCAGCGCCTTCAAACAGGGCACTGCCGCGCACCCAAGCACCTCGCGCCAAACCCAAAAGGCTTAAAGCGGTCACAGTTTTGCCCGAGCCCGACTCACCCACCAAGGCGAGTTTTTCACCGGCTTGTATGTCAAAAGACACGCCATGCACCACCTCGCGCCCTTGGAAGGACATGTGCAAACCGTCAACCGTCAGTAGCGTGCTCATGCTTGCTTGTCCTGATGCAATTTGCGCGGGTCAAGCGCGTCACGCAAAGCGTCGCCCATGAAGGTGAGCAGCAACAAGGTCATGACCAGCACCGCAAACGTGGAGAGAGATATCCACCAAGCGTCGATATTGGTTTTGCCCTGAGCCAGCAACTCGCCCAAACTTGGCGTACCTGGCGGCACACCCAGACCTAAAAAGTCCAGGCTGGTGAGCGCCAAAATCGCCGCACTCATGCGAAACGGCAAAAACGTAACCACAGGCGTCATGCTGTTGGGCAAAATATGACGCCAAATAATCGCCGCATTAGACAAACCCAAGGCGCGAGCAGCGCGCACATAGTCGAGTTGGCGGTTACGCAAAAACTCGGCGCGCACATAGTCGGACAAACCCATCCACCCAAACATACTGAGCAAGATCAACAGCAAAGCAATGCTGGGCTCGAACACCGCCGAGAAAATAATCAACAAATAAAGCTCGGGCATGGCGCCCCATATTTCAATGAAGCGCTGAAATGCCAAATCGGTTTTGCCGGCAAAAAAACCTTGGATGGCACCTGTGACCACACCCAGAATGGTGCCTGTGATGGTCAAAGCCAAAGCGAACAAGACCGACACCCGAAAACCGTACAAAAGCCTAGCGAACACATCGCGGCCTCGGTCATCGGTGCCTAGGACGTTGTCAGCAGTCGGGCCCGCTGGGTTGGGTTCCTTGGCAAAGTAATTCAAGGTGCTGTGGTGGTAGGGGTTGGGTGGGTAAACCGCCCAATTGCCAGGCTTGGCAAACTGCTGCTGAATAAAGGGGTCCAGAAAATCGGTGGGGGTTTGAAAGTCGCCGCCAAACTCGGTTTCTGGGGGGGTGTTCACGATAGGGAAATACAGCTTGCCTTGGTAACTGGCCACCAAAGGTTTGTCGTTGCTGACCAGTTCGGCGGCCAAGCTCATGACAAACAGCAACACAAACAAAATGAGGCTGACAAAACCCAAGCGGTTGCGCTTGAAGCGCTTCCAAGCGATGGCTGAGGGGGAAAGGGACACAGTAGTAGCCATGGCGCTCAATCAAACTTCACGCGTGGGTCTACCCACACATAACAAAGATCGCTGATGAGTTTGGTGACCAAACCAATCAGAGTGAAGAAATAAAGTGTGCCCAACACCACCGGATAGTCGCGCCGCATCACGCTCTCAAAACCCAAGAGCCCCAAGCCATCCAACGAGAACAGGGTTTCAATCAACAAAGAGCCAGCAAAGAAAGAACCAATAAAAGCCGCTGGAAAACCTGTGACCAAGGGGATCAAGGCATTGCGCATCACATGCTTCCACAGCACTTTGTTTTCGCTCAAGCCTTTGGCGCGGGCGGTCAACACATATTGCTTGCCAATTTCTTCGAGAAAAGCGTTTTTGGTCAGCATGGTGGTGACCGCAAACGCGCCCAACACGCTGGCAGTGACGGGCATGGCGATATGCCACAGGTAGTCCACCACCTTGGCGCCCCAACTTAATGTCTCCCAGTTGGCCGAGGTGAGCCCGCGCAAGGGAAACCATTGCAACTGCCCACCAAACACCACCAGCAAAGCCACACCCAACACAAAGCCGGGAATCGCGTATCCCACCAACACCACCAAACTGGTGAGTGTGTCAAAACGCGTACCCGCCCTCACCGCTTTGGCAATGCCCAGCGGCACCGACACCAAATAGCTGAGGAAAAAAGTCCATAACCCTAAGCTGATGGACACAGGCAGTTTTTCTTTCACAAGTTGCCACACATCTTTGGGATAGAAAAAACTTTTGCCCAAATCGAAGCGCGCAAATTGCCCCAGCATTTGCCAAAAGCGCTCGTGGGCTGGTTTGTCAAAGCCATACAGCTGTTTGATTTCTTCGATACGCGCTGCGTCCACGCCTTGGCGGCCGCGGTAGCCCGCGCCACTGGCTGCAGCGCCCTCGCCACCGCTGTCACGCCCTTGCAGCTGCGACACCATTTGCTCGACCGGCCCACCAGGCACAAATTGAATGACAACAAACGTCAGCAACAAAATCCCAAACAAGGTGGGGATCATCAGCAACAGTCGTTTCAAAATATAGAGAAACATATCAGCGCTCTCCCGCCAGATTGGCAGGGCTGGCCCACCAAGTTGATTGAATCCAGCTCTCGGGTTGGTAGTAGCGTGGGGTGATCACAGGTTGCTCAAACCGCCCTGCCCGCCAAGACACGCGGTGCACGCTGCCGTACCAATGCGGCACGCTGTAGTGACTGTGGCGCAGCACACGGTCTAGGGCTTTGCAAGCCGCCACCAACTGGCCACGGGTTTGCGCCGCCACCACTTTGTCGAGCAGTG
>CANLWQ010000232.1 GCA_947494405.1 Comamonadaceae bacterium
TTCTTGTTCGTCAGAAAAATCAAAATCCATGCTTCACCCCAAAACAGTTTGTGCAACGATGTTGCGTTGCACTTCATTCGAGCCGCCATAAATGGTGGTCTTGCGCATATTGAAATATGTGGAGGCCAAAGGCGCACAATGCGCCGCACCCACATGGTCGCCTTGCCAGCCCGCATCCATGGCTTCTTGGATAAACGGCAAGGCAAAAGGCCCAGCAGCCATCATCATCAACTCGCTGTAACGCTGCTGAATTTCAGAGCCGCGAATCTTCAGCAAGCCGGCAATATCCAATGACTGCTTGCCCGATTTTTCGGCGCTCAACACCCGCAGCACCATCATCTCTAAGGCAATGACATCGACTTCCAGCTTGGCGATTTCATCTTTGAACCGCAGGTCGTCCCAAACACCTTCGGTTTTGGCAATCCGCTTCAAGCGCTCGAGTTCGCGTTTGGCGCGGTTGACGTCAGCGATGTTGGTGCGCTCATGTGCCAGCAAAAACTTGGCATAGTTCCAGCCCTTGTTTTCTTCGCCCACCAAGTTCTCTGCGGGAACTTCCACGTTGTCAAACCACACCTCATTGACTTCGCATTCACCGTCCAGCAGTTTGATGGGGCGCACGCTCACACCCTTGGACTTCATGTCAATCAGCAAAAAAGAAATACCAGTTTGCGGTTTGCCCTCGGAACTGGTGCGCACCAAACAAAAAATCCATTCGCCAAACTGCGCCAAGGTGGTCCAGGTTTTTTGACCGTTGACAATGAATTTGTCACCCACGCGCTCGGCACGGGTTTTCAACGATGCCAGGTCTGAGCCCGAACCTGGCTCGCTGTAACCCTGGCTCCACCACACGTCGCCGCTGGCAATGCCTGGTAAAAAACGCTGCTGTTGCTCGGGCGACCCAAACGCCATGATGACGGGCGCCACCATCACGGGACCAAACGGTACCACACGTGGCGCGCCGGCCAAGGCGCACTCTTCTTCAAACAAATGCTTTTGCACCGCATTCCAGCCGGGACCGCCAAACTGCTGTGGCCAGCTGTAGCCCAGCCAACCCTTGGTACCCAAAATTTTGGCCCACGCTTGCATGTCTTCACGGGTCAAGCGCAAGGCGTTATGCACTTTGTGCGAAAGGGTTGCAGGCAAATGCGCGTGCACCCATGTGCGCACCTCTTCGCGAAAAGCCTGTTCTTCAGGGGTGAAAGCCAAATCCATTAACGGTCTCCGTTGCAATTTAGAACGACCGTGCTATTTTGCGCGATTTTTGGATGCCAGTGGACATGCGTGGTGATAATGACCAGCTATGCGCAACATCGTGATTCTTATTTCAGGCGGCGGCTCCAATATGCTGGCCATCGCCCAAGCCGCCCAACGCGAACACTGGCCAGAACGGTTTCAAGCGCGTATTGCCTGTGTGATCAG
The DNA here is from genome assembly GCA_947494405.1 of Comamonadaceae bacterium. Taxonomy (GTDB): domain Bacteria; phylum Pseudomonadota; class Gammaproteobacteria; order Burkholderiales; family Burkholderiaceae_C; genus Limnohabitans. Next base: position 1,420 of record CANLWQ010000232.1, read on the forward strand.
CAACCGTCCCCAAGCCGGCGGTCTGGCCAAAGCCGCTGAACTGGGTTTGGCCACGCAGGTGGTTGATCACAAGTCCTTTGAAGGGCAGTCGCATCCTCGCGAGGCTTTCGACTCGGCTTTGATGCAAGCCATTGATGTACATCAACCCAGCTTGGTGGTGCTGGCGGGCTTTATGCGCATCTTGACGCCTGGGTTTGTGGTGCATTACCAAGGGCGGCTGCTCAATATCCACCCCTCGCTTTTACCGGCATTCACAGGCCTGAACACCCATCAACGGGCGATTGATGCCGGTTGCCGATTTGCCGGCGCAACAGTGCACCAAGTGACGGTGGATTTAGACGACGGTCCGATTCTTGCGCAAGCCGTGGTGCCGGTCATGCCTGACGACACGGCAGACAGCTTGGCCGCCAGGGTGTTGACGCAAGAGCACTTGGTCTACCCGCAAGCGATTGCAGAGTGGCTAAGCCGCCAACCTTGAATTGCGCGGTAAATGCGCGGTTAAAAATTCCATCTGGTCGGCGAGTATGCGGCGATTGCGCAAAATAAAGTCTTCCCACAGCGTGGGCACATAAGGCGTGTAAAGCAAGGGCATGCGGGCTTGCTCGGGCGTGCGGTTGGCTTTGCGGTGGTTGCAAGCGCGGCAAGCGGTGACCACATTCATCCAAGTGTCCAAACCGTGTTGGCCAAACGGAATGATGTGTTCGCGGGTGAGTTCGGTTTCGTGAAAATCGTTGCCACAGTAAGCGCAGATATTGCGGTCACGGGCAAAAAGCTTGCTGTTGGTCAAACCCGGCTTGAGGTCAAACGGGTTGATGCCCGGCACGCCCTTGGTCCCAATAATGCTGTTGACAGTGATGATGGATTGCTCGCCCGTGATGGCGTTGTGCCCACCACGAAACACCGCGATTTGTGCGCCGGCTTCCCAACGCACTTCCTCCGCTGCATAGTGGATCACCGCTTGTTCCAGCGAAATCCAAGATTGCGGCAACCCTTGGGCTGACAGCTTCAACACCTTCAACATTCACCTCCCTAGAGATCAAAGCGAGCACTGACGTCGATTCCTAGACAATATACCTTGTTTTCATGAAACAACTTTGTTCAACCACCCAAGGCCATGCAAATCTTCCGCAGCATTCAGCACCCCCAATTGGCAACGGCCTGCGCTGTGACCATCGGCAATTTCGACGGCGTTCACCGCGGTCACCAAGCTATGCTGGCTTTGCTGCGCAACGAAGCAAGGCATCGCGCCCTGCCCTCTTGCGTGATGACCTTCGAGCCGCACCCACGCGATTTTTTTGCCCAACAACTGGGCAAGCCCGAATTGGCGCCGCAACGCATCGCCAGCTTGCGCGACAAACTCGCCGAGCTAGAAGCTTGTGGCATAGACAAATGCGTGATCATGCCGTTCAACCCATGGTTGTCTGGCTTAACGCCCGATGAGTTTGTGCAACAGGTCTTGGTGGAGGGCTTGGGCACCCGTTATGTGCTGGTGGGTGACGACTTTTGCTATGGCGCCAAGCGTGCAGGCAACTACGCCTCTTTGTCGCTCAGCGGGCAACATTGGGGGTTTGAAGTGGCACGCATGAACAGTTATGAAATTTCCGATTCACAGGCTTTGGACAGTCAAGCCAGTTCTGGCGGTCGCGTGTCGAGTTCAGCTGTGCGCCAAGCTTTGTCGCAAGGCGATATGCGTCGTGCCGCTGTCTTGCTGGGCCGACCTTATGCCTTGTCGGGCCATGTGATTCATGGACGCAAACTGGGGCGCGAACTCAACTGCCCCACCTTGAATCTGCGCTTTAAGCATGCCAAACCCGCTGCCAGCGGCATTTTTGTGGCGCAAGTACATGGCCTGAGCGACAAACCGCTGCCTGGCGTAGCCAATTTCGGTGTGCGCCCCTCACTGGACGCCAACGACGTCAACCGTGGACAGGTATTGCTGGAAACGCATTGCCTCGAGTGGCCGGCAAGCTTGGGCGCGCAAGGGGGCTACGGTAAACTCATTCGTGTTGAACTGCTGCATAAATTACACGACGAATTAACCTATGACAGCCTTGATGCACTTCAGCAAGGCATCGCCCAAGACTGCATTGACGCTCGTCAGTGGTTTCAAA
>CANLWQ010000233.1 GCA_947494405.1 Comamonadaceae bacterium
CGTGAAGCCTCGCTGGAACAACTGGTGGCCATGGACTTTCCCGGCTACGCCGTGGGTGGTGTGAGCGTGGGCGAGCCCAAAGAGGAAATGCTGCACATCATGGCGCACACCCCGCACCGCCTGCCCGCGCACAAACCACGCTACCTGATGGGCGTGGGCACGCCGGAAGATTTGGTGGAAGGCGTGCGCTGCGGTGTGGACATGTTTGATTGCGTCATGCCCACGCGGAACGCCCGCAACGGCACGCTGTTCACCCGCTATGGCGACTTGAAGCTGCGCAACGCCCGCCACAAAGCCGACCCGCAACCCATAGACCCCAGCTGCACTTGCCATGCGTGTGCTGGCGTTGAAGGCGTGTCATGGGAGCAAGGTGGCAGAGGCGGTTTCAGCCGCGCTTATATGCACCACCTGGACCGCTGCGGTGAAATGCTGGGCCCCATGCTGGCCACCATCCACAACCTGCACTACTACTTGAACCTGATGCAAGAGGTGCGCAACGCGCTGGACGCGGGGGATTTTGCGGGATTTGTGGCGAGGTTTAAGGGAGATAGGGCAAGGGGGGTTTGAAGCTACGGGGTTTGAATCTCAACCCCGCAAATCCCGCAGCAAATTCCCAAACGCCAACACATCGGCGTTATGCGCTATGTCGTCAATCCAAGGCTCTTTCAGGGCAGCTTCGTACCAGTCTTGCATGGCCGGCAAAGCCAGCAGGGTTTGTACATAGGCCATGCATTCGTCTGAGAGCATCAAGTTATAGGTCTGCACCCGAAACGCCACCGGACAAAAAAACGCGTCAACCGCGCTGAAGTTTTTTCCCGCCAAAAACGGTCCGCCAAAGCGCTGCAAGCCCTCTGCCCACAAGGTTTGCAGGCGCTTTAAATCTTGCAACAAACCCGCTGGCACAGGCTGGTGCAAGGCCACGCGCACGCCACAACTCATGGCGCATACATTACGCAAGTTGGCAAACCCTGAATGCATTTCGGCGGCCGCACTGCGCGCCCAAGCACGGGCCGTTTTATCTTCTGGCCAGATGGAAGGGTGTTGCTCTGCCAAATATTCAGTGATGGCCAAACTGTCCCAGATACTGTGCTCGCCATCCACCAACACCGGCACTTTGCTGGTGGGAGAGAACGCATCGAAACCGGTTGGGCCGCCATTCGCAGGAAAGGGGTGCACAGATTCTTCAAACGGTAGCCCCAAGGTTTTCATCAGCACCCAAGGGCGCAGCGACCAAGAGGAATAGTTTTTGTTAGCGATGTATAGTTTCATCGCGGCATGATAATTTAAAAGTATTCATTAACTTGGACCTCAACAAATGACTTCAACTTCCTTTACAAAACCCTTGTGTGTTTTATTTATTTGTTTTTTCCCAGCTGTAGCGAGCGCTGGCAGGCCTCTGCTGGTGGATGATGCCGCCACCAATGCGTCCGGTCATGGTCATATAGAAAGTTGGTATGACACCGAGGGGCGGGTTTTCAGTATTGCGCCGGCTTTTGCCCCCATAGCTGATTTAGAACTGGGCGCGGCGTATGCCAAAAGCGACTCTAGCGGCGAGTCCTCTTACAGCCTTCAGGCGAAAAAATTATTCACATCGCCCCAAGACAATGGATGCAACACGGGTGCCACCTTGGGCAGAACCTCTGTGCAAAATGACAATGCCTACACAGTTTACGGATGGGGCATCTTGAGCTGTCATTCACCACTATGGGGCACAGTCCATGTGAATCTGGGTTTGATCAAAGAGCGGGACGTGTCATCTAAACAATTGACCGGCGTGGCTTATGAATACCCCCTAGAGAACTTCACGCCGCATGCCGAGTGGCTACGCCTAGAGGGCGAGAAAAACATCATGGCCATAGGCGCTCGCACAGAGCTGTTCAAGGATGTTCAAGGATGTTCAATTAGACGGCAGTTACCGCGTCCAAGATAAACAGAATTACTGGACTCTGGGCGTCAAATTACAGTTTTGATTTCGCCAAAAACCCCATGCGGTTAACGCTTGGTTTTGACCGCGCTGGTTCTTGCACCAGCGGAGGCCTTAGCGGCAGGTTTGGTGGCTTTTTTAGCCGCTGCAGGTTTCGCGGATTTGCTTGGGCTGGCTTTTGCAGCCGTTGCGCTGTGCTCTTGCATGTCTTGCATGGTTTTGGCGGCAATGCTTTGAAACTGCTGGCTGATGGCGCCCCACCATTGCATGGGGTCCACCGGCGAGGTGTTGCTTTGGCCCTTCATGGCCGCTGCCACATCGGCCGCGCCTAAGTTCATGCCTTGCAATGTTTCCAAGGTCATGCGTTGCACCTCCAAGGCCTGAATCGTGGCGCTCAATGCTTTGGCGTTTTGGTCCAACCAAAACTGCACCGACTTCAATTCTTGAATGCGCTTTTCCAGCTCCTTGGGGTCTAAGGTGGGCGTCACCCATTGCGCGGCTTGGGGCATGCCCGCAGGCCCACCGGCAGCAGCAAACTGCTTTAAAAAATCAAAGCCAGGCATGAGGTTGTCGAAGTTGAAAGGTGCTGCGCTGGCCATGGTTTTTCCTTGTTATTCAGTGTTTATGCTCGCCTTGCTGGGGTTTATCTTTGCCGCCTGTGGCCATTTTTTTTGCCGCGACTTGCACCTCTTGCTGGGTTTTAACACCTGAGGTGTCTTCGAACAACAAGGTCAGTACCACTTGGCTGTCTTCTTTAATCGGATTTTTTAAGTCCATCAGCATCACATGGTAGCTGCCAGGCTTCAATGACACGGTTTTGCCGGCGGGCAAATCCAAGGTCTTGACGGCTTGCATCTTCATCACGTCTTGTTCCATTTTCATCTCATGCACTTCAGCCGTGCTGGTCAAGTCGGTCTTGACGCCGACCAAACGGGTGGCTTTCTTGGCAGTCAAGTTCATGAACACGCCGGTAGCCTTTTGGCCTTGGCCGGTGGCGCGGACCCAAGCGTCGCTGACCTCAACTTGGGCGTGGGCTGTGAAGGCAACGCATACCGCCAAAGCAGCAAAAAGTTTTTTCATGGTGATTTCCTTTAAGGTGAAGTTCGTTCTGTGATGAAGCCAATTTGCGTCATGCCTGCGCGTTGGGCGGCGGCCATGGCTTGCGCCACCCGTTCGTAACGCACGGCGCGGTCTCCCCGTATATGCAGGGGTGACTGCGGTTTCTTTTGCGCCGCTTCTTGCAACAAGGTTTGCAACTGTGCGTCTTCTACTGCGGCATCGTTCCAAAAATACTTGCCATCGGCGTCTACCGTCAGGCGTATGGTTTGCGGCTTGGCGTCTTGCGGTTGGTTGCTGGCGCGGGGCAATTCGATATTGACCGCGTGCTTCATGACCGGAATGGTGATGATAAAGATGATCAGCAGCACCAACATAACGTCCACAAATGGCGTCATATTGATTTCGTTCATCACCTCGTCGCTGTTGTCTTGGGTATTGAAGGCCATGCTTTAGTCCTTAGCTTTCACACGAGCGCCGGTCATCAACAAGGCGTGTAAATCGTGGGCAAAGCGGTTCATGCGGGTGAC
>CANLWQ010000234.1 GCA_947494405.1 Comamonadaceae bacterium
GGTTCGGGTGAAGTCTTTGATGTCGCTGAAAAAAACCGTTAGCTTCTTGCGCTGGGTGGTGATTTGGGTATCATATTTGCCGGCAAACATGGCATCATGAATCTGCGGGGGCAAATACTTGGCGAGTTGTTGCGACAAGCCTTCAAGGCGACTGCGCTGTTGTTCTAACTCTAAGGTTTGGTTTTTCAGGTTACGGTTGAGCTTGACCATGCGCTGTTCTTGGCGGTCGGAGTGACGGGTCAAGTCCTCATTTTCACGCACCAGTTTGGAAAACCGGTCAAACAAGCGTTCAGCAAATGCTTGAATTTGCGCATGCCCTCCACTCTCGAGAATGGCTTGGCCCTCGGCCAGCAATAATTTTTCTCGGTCATAGAGATCAAAAACGTCTTCAGCCATGTTGCTCAACGGTGAAGTTCAAGTCTTGAAACCGGTCTTTGAAGTCTTCGCCCAGTTCTTGCATGATGTCGTCATCGGCTTCTGCTTTCCAAGTCACTTGCACATCGTTACCCGCTTGGCGATAAGCATCCAAGCCCTCAAAAATTCGGTACATGGCTTTGATGCTTGAACTGTTGATGTAAACCATGGCCATCTCCACCTCGATCTTTCCTTTGGCGTTACTGGCCAATTGGTTGATGGCAGAAATGACATCACCGTAAAAGGCTGATACATCTTCAGGAAAAGATTCTCCGCTGATACTTAGCTTCAAAGGACTCAGCGTGAGGGAAATGGCTGGTGTTCGGTCTGTGGCTGCAATCTGCATGTTTTTTATCCTTAGATAGTTGCGGCTAGTATGAAATCGACACTGTGCTCATCCACATCTACAAATGTGTAGCTGATGGGCTGGGTCGATCGGCGAGCAATCTCTAGCAAACCCAATCCAGACCCTGGTCCCTCGTGTTCGCTGGCATGAGACATGCCTTCGCGGTACAACTGGCGAATCGTGTCTTTGTCTGCCCCCTCAATTTGTGCAAGCCTGTCTTTCAGTCCGCCCGTTTGGTCTTTTTCTATGCGGTTGCCGCACATGATGGTGATCTCTTTGTCGTGCTCGGTAATCAAGATCATGCCCATGTTTTCTTCATGCTCTTTACCGTGCCATATCAGGTTCTGTACACCTTCCATGAAGACGGAAAATATCAACTTAGAGCGCTTGACATCGTCATTGGCCACCAGACGTTCTTTGAGTAAATCGGCCAATGTGACCATCAGGTCGTCGGAGACCGTGCCGTTATAGGCCATGATGACATGGTTGTTTCGCAGACTGTTGCGCAGCAAAATGGCTTGAGATAAATCCATAGTTAGTCTTCCTTTTCCAATCAGACATTTTCAAAGTTGAAACACCACTGCAGTGAGATCGTCGCGTCTAGATTCATTGCCTTGCCAAGCAACAAAATCATTTTTTAACAGCGAGGTAATCACCTGCGCGCTGGCTGTGCTGTTCGATCTCAAAATATGTTCAATTCTGCGGTAACCAAACGAGGTTTTGGTGCTTGCGTTGCCACCAATTTGGTCTGTCAAGCCATCGGTCACGATGGCAAAAGTGTCACCTTCTTGGTAAACAATGGTTTGCACCTTGGGTTGGTCTTTGTCCTCTATCGCGTCTTGGTAGCCCAAGCTGCATCTGGCACCTTGGTGGCGTGTCACCTCCCCTAGTGCGCTAACTTGAAACAGCCCTAGCTTGGCACCCGCAAATTCAATCGTTCGCTTGTCTCTGTCAACGCGAAGCACAGCCGCGTCACAGCCGTCATCGCTTTCGCTGCCGGGTCGGTCTTGGTTTAAACCTGTGCGCACATAGTGGTCCAAAGACATCAGCGCCTTGGCGGGGTCTTCCAAAGTGTCGTTGGCGTAAATGCGCTCTAGCGAATTACTCACCAGCAAAGACAACATGGCCCCAGGTACACCATGGCCCGTGCAATCAGCCACTGCCAACACATAGGGGCCTGAATGTTGCGAACTGGACAACCAGTACAGGTCACCACCAATGGTGTCACGCGGCTCCCAAACAGTGGCAAACGATGAAAAGCGCCCATCAATGCGAATTTGTCGTGGCAACTGACCGCGCTGCAAGCGACTGGCGTAGTTGACGGAGCCCAGCACCAATTGATGCGCCTCATCGAGCTCTTGGTGTTGCTCGGCCAATTCTTTGGTGCGCTCGGCCACAGTCTCTTCCAAGACTTTGTTTTGACCCTCGATCAATGTTTTTTGGGCATCAATGGATTTGGCCAATTCTTTTTGAATCCATACGTTCCTGCTGATCACTGCCAAGGCCATGATCAGGGCTTCTGCGCACAAGGCAATGGACTGAGACACATTGGTGTTTTGCAGCAAGTAGCTGACGCCTGATTCAGGGAGATAGCTAAATACTGAGGGGTAACCCATCAACCCCGTCACCCATATGAGCCTGAAAATAAAGTACGGGATTGAAGCAACAAGCCAAAAAACAGCCACACTCATGCCTTGTCGATATCTTTGAATCGCTGCAAGGTAAAGAAATACGAAAACAATAATCGGTAAAAAAGCATTGCCGGCGAAAAATACCTGCGGACTGATGTTGTGCTCAAGTCCAACGTTGGCAACCATATGTAGCAAGAAATATGCGATCAAAAGGTAGATCAATTTTTGCGTTTTCGGATGGTATTTAGCTATTTGAAGGTAGGCGCTAGCAAAGGTAAAGTAAAAAACGATCTGTCCATAAGACCCTATGTAGGAAAATAAACCTGCCAAAGATACGACACCAAAATATTTATCGTTCGCATTAACAATAAATTCAGTGAAGTGGGAGCCATCTTGGGATGGCAGTGAAAAAATCTGTAACAGTGCAAATGAAATCCAAATGCCGTAAAAGAGACCTGCCCGATCTTTATTCACAAAATACGAATACCAACCAAAAATGGTCAAGGCAAAAAGAACGCCAAGCAATCCGCCTTCAAAATAAACACCAAAGCGGCGTAACTCCAGAAAGGGTTCGTTAGAGACGACTTGTATAAAAAAGGATCTGGGCGGAAAAGATGGAAGTGCCTTTGTTCGTGAGAGCAAGGTCAAAGACTCATCTCGGTACAAAGTAAACAAAGCCTCACGACTGGATGCTTTCGCAGATGACGGCAATGTGGGGTCGACATCGCTGAGATAAGCGTATTTTCCAGTGTAAAACCCTGAGGTCTTTAAAGGCAAAATGGATCCATCTGTTCTTATAAGGTGGGTGTGGATGCTTAACCAATTCCCCTCAAGCCTGTAGTTTCGGTCAGCCGACAAACGACTGCTGATTCTTTGCATGATCCAGTAATGGTGACGCGAATCAAAGGCCCCCATTTGCGCTGGTGGCTTGAATTCATCCTTGCGCTTCAAAACATCTTCAACAGTCAATAAACCAGAGGGGTCTTCTAAAACCAGTGTGTTGTCCTTGGGACTGAAGATGATGGGCGTGTCTTGGTTTACCTCAAACGCGGGAAGATCGTTCCAGTTCGACGCATGCGCTTGCGCAATAAGCACAACCCAAA
>CANLWQ010000235.1 GCA_947494405.1 Comamonadaceae bacterium
CCACTCATGTGCAAAAGCCGGCTTGCGAAGTTCAGCCCTTAACGACTGCCGGTCCAGAAATACTATTTTTTGCATGTTCATCCTTGTTGAAGACCGGCGCACCCAAGCCAGAGGGTGCGGCGTGCTGACGCCAGTAGTTGCTTGCGGCTGCAGCACCACTGCCTGGCTGCACAGCAACACCGCAGTCGAGCATGGCCATTTCAGCGCCATTGATCGCTGCCATCAGATGCACCTCGTTCATATCGCCGAGGTGGCCGATACGAAACAGTTTGCCGGCGACTTTGGACAAACCACCGCCAAGCGACAGGTTGTAGCGACGATAGGCGCGGGCAATCACATCGCCGCCTGCAACGCCTGCGGGCAACATCACTGCGGAGACTGTGTCTGAATGCCACTTGGCTTCAACAGCACACAACTTGAGTTGCCACCCTTGGGTGACCGCAGCACGCACACCTTCAGCCAAGTAATGGTGGCGGGCAAACACATTCTCCATGCCTTCTTCTTGGAGCATTTCCATGGCCTCGACCAGTCCGTACATCAAAGGCAAAGCCGGGGTGTAAGGGAAGTAACCGGTGGCATTGCTTTGCACCATGTCTTGCAAGTCAAAGAATGCGCGCTTGAGTTGGGCGGTTTTGTGCAGTGCCAATGCTTTGGCGCTGGCGCACAAAATGCCTAAACCTGCCGGAAGCATCAAACCTTTTTGCGAGCCGCTGACTGCCATGTCCACGCCCCAGTCGTCGAAACGAAAATCGACGCAGCCCAAAGAAGAAACGCAGTCGACAAAGAAAAGCGCAGGGTGTGCTGCGTCGTCCAAAGCTTCGCGCACGCCGGCGATATCTGAGGTGACACCGGTAGCGGTTTCGTTGTGACAAGCCAGCACTGCTTTGATGCTGTGTTGGGTATCGTTTTTCAAGATGTCGGCATATTGCTGCAACGGTACGCCAGTTCCCCACTCGCAATCCACAATTTGTACATCCAAGCCTAGACGCTGGCACATGTCAATCCACAAATGGCTGAACTGGCCAAAACGTGCGGCAAGCACTTTGTCACCAGGCGACAAAGTGTTGGTCAATGCCGCTTCCCAGCAACCTGTGCCTGAGGATGGAAAGATAAAAGGCGTACCGGTTTTTGTGCGGAATATGTCCTTGAGTCCAGACAAAACCGAGTGGGTCAGGTGCGGGAAATTGGGCGAACGGTGGTCTTCCATAGGAACCATCATGGCGCGCTGTACACGCATAGGCACATTGGTAGGACCGGGGACAAATAAAAAATTACGACCAGCCATGAGAACTCCTATGAATTGTTAAATAAAACCATCAAGCATCAAGGATGCAAAACACTCGCGCCGTACACGGGGAAGGGCGCTACCAACTCGGCTACCTTGACGCGTGCTTTGGCGATGTTCTGAGCGTCATCCGGCGCTTCAAGCACATCCGCAATCAAGTGCGCCGTCATGCGCGCTTGCTCTTGGAGAAAGCCACGCGTGGTCATGGCAGGCGTGCCCAAACGAATACCGCTGGTCACCATGGGTTTTTCAGGGTCGTTGGGAATACCGTTTTTATTGCAAGTGATGTGGGCATGGCCCAAGGCAATTTCGGCGGCTTTGCCCGTGATGCCTTTGGCACGCAAATCGACCAACATGACATGGCTTTCGGTGCGCCCGCTGACGATGCGAAAACCGCGCTCGACCAAGGTTTTGGCCAAGGTGTCTGCATTCAACAAAACCTGCTGTTGGTAGGCTTTAAAGGCGGGCTGCAAAGCTTCATGAAAGGCCGTGGCCTTGCCTGCGATGACATGCATCAAGGGGCCGCCTTGCATGCCAGGGAAAACCGCGCTGTTGATTTTTTTCGACATCTCTTCGCTGTTGGTCAGGATGATGCCCCCACGCGGGCCGCGCAAACTTTTATGGGTGGTGGAGGTGACCACATCGGCATAGGGCACTGGGTTGGGGTAAGCGCCACCGGCGATCAAACCGGAATAGTGCGCCATGTCGACCAGCAAATAAGCGCCAATGCTTTTAGCTACCTCTGAAAACCGCTTCCAATCAATTTTCAAGGCGTAGGCAGAAGCGCCAGCGATGATCAGCTTGGGCTTGTGGGTATGTGCCATTTTTTCCATGGCGTCATAGTCAATTTCTTCGGCAGCATTGAGACCGTAACTCACCACATTGAACCATTTGCCACTCATGTTCAAGTGCATGCCGTGTGTCAAATGGCCGCCTTCTGCCAAGCTCATGCCCATGATTGTGTCGCCGGGTTGCAGCAAGGCCAAGAACACCGCCTGGTTGGCTTGCGAGCCGGAGTTGGCCTGCACATTAACAAAGTTCGCGCTGTAGAGTTCTTTGAGGCGGTCTATGCACAGCTGCTCAACGATGTCGACAAACTCACAACCACCGTAATACCGTTTTCCAGGGTAGCCCTCGGCGTACTTGTTGGTCAGCACCGAACCTTGAAGGCGCATGACTGCTGGACTGGTGTAGTTTTCGGAGGCGATCAGTTCAATATGCTGCTCTTGGCGAGCAGACTCTTGCAACACAGCCGTCCATAACTCTGGGTCGCATTGCGACACATCTGAGTGATCGGGGAAGGACATTTTTTCAGCGGAAGTTTTGGTCAGCATGGTTGTTTTTCAAAAAAATTAAGTGACAAGCATTGTAAGTTAAGGGTAGCGAGCTGCCATAGCGTCAAGAGATACCACTTTGATACTGGCGGCTTTGCCGCTACAACCAAAGGCCTCAAACCGTGCCTTGCAAATACCCTTGGCGGCCTTGCGTGCAGCAATCAGGGCCTTGCGTGGATCGAATTCGCTGCGGTCTTGTGCAAAACTTTGCCGCATAGCGCCGGTCATGGCCAAACGGATGTCGGTATCGATGTTCACCTTGCGCACGCCCGAGCGAATGCCACGTTGAATTTCTTCCACCGGCACGCCATAGGTTTCTTTGATGTCTCCGCCAAACTCGCGAATGATGGCCAACCACTCTTGGGGCACGCTGGAGGAGCCGTGCATGACCAAATGGGTATTGGGAATAGATTGATGAATGGCCACGATCTGGTCCATGGCCAAAATGTCTCCCGTGGGTTTGCGGGTGAATTTGTAAGCGCCGTGGCTGGTGCCAATGGCAATCGCTAAGGCGTCGACACCGGTGCGCTCGACAAAATCTTTGGCTTGTACAGGGTCGGTGAGCAGCATGTCGTGGGTGAGTTTGCCCACTGCGCCTATGCCGTCTTCTTCGCCAGCCTCGCCGGTCTCAAGGGAACCCAAGCAACCCAACTCGCCTTCAACAGACACACCCACCGAATGCGCCATTTCGCAGACACGGCGGGTCACATCGACGTTGTAATCGTAGGAAGCCGGTGTTTTGCCGTCTTGCATGAGCGAGCCGTCCATCATCACACTGGAAAAACCTGAGCGAATAGATTGCTGGCAGACCGCAGGCGATACGCCGTGATCCTGGTGCATCACCACCGGAATATCCGGATGGGTTTCAATAGCG
>CANLWQ010000236.1 GCA_947494405.1 Comamonadaceae bacterium
AGTGGTGGGACGACACGGACACCGTGTAGAAGCCGAGGTAGTGGGTTTCAACGACAAGGTTTTGTTTTTGATGCCTTTCACCGAGCCTGCAGGCGTGGGCCCTGGCGATATGGTGCGTGTGCTCAGCAATTCTTCTTTGGTCAGCTTAGGCCCCGAACTCTTGGGCCGTGTGATCGATGGTCGCTGTCAGCCTTTAGATGGCAAACCTGCGCCTGTCTGCAAAGACTTGCTCAGCCTGTTGGGTAGACCCATCAACCCGATGGAGCGCGGCCCTATCAACAAAATTTTGGATGTGGGTGTCAAAGCCATCAATGGCATTCTCACGCTAGGGCGTGGCCAACGCTTGGGCTTGATTGCCGGCTCTGGCGTGGGCAAAAGCGTGTTGCTGGGCATGCTCACGCGTTTCACCAAGGCAGATATTGTCATCATTGGTTTGATAGGTGAGCGCGGTCGCGAGGTGCAAGCGTTTATTCAAGAATCTTTGGGCGAAGAAGGTTTGGCCAAGTCGGTAGTCATTGCCGCGCCGGCCAATGTGTCCCCGGTGTTGCGCTTGAAAGCTACCCACTTAACCCATGTCATTGCAGAATATTTCCGCGACCAAGGCAAAGACGTGCTGATGCTGTGCGACAGCTTGACGCGTGTGGCCCATGCGCAGCGCGAGATTGGCTTGGCCATTGGCGAGCCACCCACCGCCAAAGGTTATCCGCCATCGGTGTTTGGTTTGTTGCCCAATTTGATTGAGCGCGGCGGCGTTGGCCGCCATGGTCACGGCTCCATCACAGCTATCTACACCGTGCTGGCCGAAGGCGATGACGCGGCCGACCCGATTGTCGACATCGCCCGCGCTTCTTTAGATGGACAAGTGATGTTGTCGCGCAAATTGGCCGACTCAGCGCATTACCCCGCCATTGACTTAACCGGTTCTATTTCGCGTTTGATGCAAACCTTGCTGAGCAGCGAAGATTTGAAGTTGTCCAATAAACTGCGCCGTTTATGGTCTTTGTACCAGCAAAACGTCGACTTGATTCAAGTCGGTGCCTATGAAAACGGCTCCAACCCCGAGTTGGATGAAGCCATACGTTTGCACGACCGGATTGTGAATTTTTTGCGCCAAGACATGCATATCAGCCAAGACTATGAGGTCACGCGTGCACAATTGCGTGATTTGCTCAACCAGTAAAACAGGATTTCAAAATGCAAGTACGCAGTTGCTGGGCGGTGTTGACCAAAAAAGCCAAGGACAAGGAAGAGGATTTACAACTCACCTATGCCCAATCGCAGAAAAGGTTAAGAGAACTTCAGGAAAGTCGCCACCGCATGGACAGTCTTTTGGAAGACTATAAAAAACGTGCAGCGGAGTCGCAAAACTTGCTTCACAGCATGGCTGACACCAGCAATCAGCGGCAATTCATTTTGCATTTACAAGATTTGGTGATTCGCGTTGAAAAAGACATCATCAAAGCCAGCGCAGAACTGCACGGCATCAAACTCGCGCTCACAGAAGCCACCCATCAGCGCATGAAAATGGAAACCATGCAGGAAAAAGACGCGCAAACCGTGAAAACCTGGGAACGCAAGCGCGATCAAAAAGAGATGGACGCTTTGGGCCTGACCCTGTTTAACCTCAAGGCTTAACCCAACCCGCTTCCAACCAATGCCAGTAGTTGGGCTTGAAGGCCCAAGGCATGAGGGTGGTCTGTGTACCCGGCTCAAACACAGTTGCGGTTGCATGGTCATGCCAAACACCTTGGGCATTGACTTGGGTGAGCAGGCTTTGCGCAGCTGTACTCAAGAGCTGTTGCTGGCCATTCATTTCCACTTGTGCGGTGTCTTCATCGGCTTGATCTAAGCGACGAAAAACATGGGTTTGTAGAGCAGGCATCGCCATGGTTGTGTCTACAGGCCCCGAATACACATCATGCAAACTGCCCCAAGCGCGGCCTTGCAGCAAGCGTTTGAGGTGAGCTAACTGTCGCTGTGCAATTTCTTCGTCGCCCAGCCTGATCCTGACTTGGCCCAGCACATTGTCAAACCACACACAGGCCTCAGGGTGAGCACGCAGTATTTTGGGCAGACCTGCAACCGCGTCTTGGCGATGAAAGCGCAGTGCAATACCGTGGTCGCGCAGCAATTTGCCATGGCGCAAGCCAAACAACAGCGGCACCAAAGGGTCTATGTCATACACATCGATTTGCTTGAAGCGGGTGAGCCATGGGGTGGGCAACATCCATCCGGCGCTGGGCCCTATCAGCAACAAATGGTTTTGCGGGGGTTCTATGTTTGCCAAGAATTGGGCAATGCATTCTCGAGTGGGCAGCCAGCGGTTCAAGGAGCGCAGTGCATGCACATGCCAGTTGATGCCGCCGGTACCACCGGCATGAACCAGATCCCGAATCCAACTGGCCCAACCCAAGTGGGCTGAGACTTTAGTGTTCACACACCACCTTGAACATGGTGAACACAGGGGTGTTGGGCGCAAGCGCTTGCCACGCGTCAAAAACACCTTCGCTGGTCAGAGCCTCGCCCCCAAGGTGGTGACCGCTGTACAAAGCGATAGAGCGGGTGCGGACTTGCTTTTTCACGCAATCCATTTCCATCAGTGCGCGACTGGAGAGATAAGCCTTGCCTTGGCTTGTTTTTTGTGGCTCGCGATAGTCCAACTTGGTCCACACTCGGCGCAGGGAGCCGTCTTTCTCTATGGACGCTCGGTCAATGCCGTAGGTGCCCAAGTCGGCCAAGCCTAAAGAGACCCAGTCGGACGCATGGGCGCACAGCGACATGGCTGTCAGGATCAGGCAGACAAGGAATTTGTGGGAGTGGGTCAGATTTTTCATGAATTGAGGCTTCTACAGTAGATAATGGTGCCCATGCCAAACCAAGACTGGGTTCAGTATTCTCTCAGTATGACATTCGTCTTGTTGCTGTTGGCGGCGGTCCTTTGGTGGCTGTCGCGTCGCAACAAGGGCTTTCTTCTCCCTGTTGGTAAACGCCGTATTCAAATTTTAGAGGCCTATCCCATGGGCTTGCGGCACAAACTTTTATTGGTACAGGTCGATTCTCAAAGATTGTTGTTGTCGGTCAGCCCCAACGAAATTCAAAAGCTGCACGCTTGGCCTGCAGATTCCTCACCCCCCTCTGAGCAAGGTGTTTCTGATGCGCACTAAACATGCATGGTGGTGCTTTGCACTGATGCTGCTGATCTTGGTTCTACCCGATCTGGCTTTGGCCCAAGGCTTGCCCTTGGTGACGGTCAACAGTGGCAAAGCCGGTCAGCAGTACAGCATGACGCTGCAACTGCTTGGCTTGATGACAGTGCTTACCGTGTTGCCGTCTTTGTTGTTGATGATGACCTCGTTTGTGCGCATCATCATCGTCTTGTCCATATTGCGCCAAGCCCTGGGCACAGGGCAAACGCCGCCCAACACGGTGTTGGTGGGATTGGCATTGTTCTTAACCCTGTTCATC
>CANLWQ010000237.1 GCA_947494405.1 Comamonadaceae bacterium
GTGACTCTTTCATGCAATTCCCCTGGATGACGGATGTGGTCCGTGGTGCCTTGGAACTGCTGGTCACCGATGGAAACATTTTCCACAGCTCGGCCCAGCTGCACAAGGCCCCAAGCCAGTGAAATCAGACCCTGTCTGCATGGCAGCTTTGATAAAGCCAATAATCAAACAATATCAATTTAATGTCATTGTTTTAGAAAATGTCGATTAAAGTACTTGGGTTGAATTTAAATTTCGTACCCAAGGAAAAGATCCATGCGCCACTCCCTCTCTTCCCTGGCATTGCTGGCCACATTGACAGCCTGCGGTGGCGGGGGTGGCAATCAGGCCGCATCTGACATCGACACCTCACCGGCAGCGGTGTTGCAGGTGCAGGCTGTTCCCTCGGCCATTGAAGTTTCCACCACCTCATCTGCCGTGGCGGCCAAGGCGGTGGACCTGACCGACGCCATCGCCATCATCAAAATGATCGTAGGCCTGGATGTGAATGCGGGCGGTGCACCTTTGAGCGCCTATCAAGCCTACGCCGCCGATGTGGACGGCAATGGCAAGGTGGAGTTGTCCGACGCCATCAGCGTGCTCAAGCGCATCGTGGGGCTGGAGACCGCCTCGGCCAACTGGATGTTTTTCAACGGCACACCCACGGTGGCCGACAAGCTCAACCCTGGCGTGCCCGCCAGCGTGAGTGCGGCGGTGAGCAACTCCACCAATGTGAGCATGACAGCGGTGTTGCGTGGTGACGTGGTCAGCAGCAGTGCCTTTACCTATTCATGGGCATTGACGTCCAAACCCTCAAGCAGTAACGCGTCAATCACCAACACCACCGCCGCCAACCCCGGCTTCATCGCAGATGTAGCGGGCGCTTATGTGGCCACCATGACCATCACCGATGGCAGCAGCAACGTCGCCACCAGCGCTGTCACCTTGAGCCTGGCCTTGTACAACGACACTGACTATCTGAACAAAACCCATCCGCCCCTGATCGGTTTTGGCTATGACGGCATTGCCTTGTTTGGCAAATACCGGGAGGCCACCGACGCAGCCCTGCTGGGTTATACAAGCAAGTTGGACGACTTTGGTGCGCACAACCACGACGGCATGGGATACCACTACCATGCCCACACAGTGAGCAACCACACGCCGGTGGGGCAAACCTATACAGCGACCCTGTACGTCTTGATGAAAGGCGCCTACATTGGCAAGGTCACCACGGTTCCGTACTTTCGGGCCAAAACCACTTTCGGCACCAACAAATACTTGGGTGGAACGGTTCAATAAATTGGCTGGTATGTGACTGCTCATGTGGTTTCTTCATGCTTGCACAGGGCTTGGATGGGCAACCTGAGGCTTCAATGACATTCACACCGAGGTCTTTTCGCGCATGGCTGGTTGCCTTGTTGCTCTCCTGCTGGGGCTGGGCCCTTGCAGGCGATGTGCATTACAACCAAATGGACATCAAACGCGAGAGCGGGAACAGGTTTGTTTTTTCGCTGAGCTTGAACCTGACCCATGTTTTGCACCAGGTGTTGGCACCCCAGACGCCCCTGGCTGATTTCTTAAAAACCTATTCAGACGCTTCCGACAAAGAGCTTCAAACTGCCCTGACCAAGGCCGCCACCCAGTTGGGCGACAAGTCGTTTGTGCTGCTGCCCTCGGGCAGCAAGGTGTCGATTCGCCAATGGCAGTTGCCGCCCCTTGCAGCCATGCGCGAAGCCTTGAAGGCCCATGCCTTTTTGACCGAAATGCCATCCGCTACCCCGGTTCATGTGCCGCCGATGTGGGTGCAGGCGCATGGGCAAAGCAAAGCCCCGGTGAGCCGTGCGCAATTGCAAGTGCACAAAGCGCTGCACCCGGTGTGGGTGATCCATCAACAAGATCAGTTTTGGCTCACCGACCAAATTCCGCTGGCCATTGTGAGTTTTGAATGAAGGCTGAGTCCCTGATCTGCTGTGCAGCGGGTGCACGAGCGCGGTGCAAGCGCCAGGCCATGCTGTGCGCCACGCTGCTGATGGGCCTGCTGGTGTGGGCCTCCCAAGCAGCGGCGCATTTGATGCCGGCACAACAAGGCGCCTTGCATGTGCAAGGACCATCTGTGCTCGCCATGGTGGCCTTGCCGGTGTCTGCCCTCAACCAAGTGGACGATGATGGCGACGGCCGCTTGTCTGAGCAGGAAGTGCAACGGCACTTGGAGCGCATCAAAGACCAGGTCCAAGCCAGGTTTCGCATCTTCAACGCTGATACACCTGGGCGCTTGGATCAGTTGCAAATCCTGGCCGAGGAAGATGAAAAAACGCCACCCTTGGCAAGCACAAGCGCAGGCTTGACCCCTGGCGCCGGGGCCACCTATTTTTTGATGCTGATGAAAGTCAGTTTTGCCGGAGCACCCGACTCACTGCATTTGGCGGTTGATTTTTTTGGCTCGGCACCGCGCGAGCGCCAGCTCACCCTCAAGGTCACCCGTGGTGAAGACACCGAGGCCGTGGTGCTGACGCCATGGCACAACACCCATCGTTTGTTTCAATCCCCCCTGGAGGTTTTGGTCGATTACACGCTGTTGGGCATCGAGCACATTTTGTTGGGATGGGACCATTTGACCTTTTTGATCACGGTGCTTGTGGCGGCCACCGGCTGGCGCTATTGGTGGCGTGTGCTCACCGGCTTCACCGTGGCACACAGCATCACCCTGACGGCCACTTTGCTCGGATGGGTGCAAGTTTCCGCCGCATGGGTCGAGCCGCTGATCGCGGCCAGCATTGTGCTGATGGCTGGGCTCAACTTGGTCCAGCGCAGTGCGGTGCTCGGCCAGCGACTGCTGATTGTGTTTGCGTGCGGTTTGTTGCACGGCATGGGCTTTGCATCGGCCATTTCCGAATTGGGTTTGCATGGCAGCTACCAATGGACCAGTATTTTGGGCTTCAATGTGGGCATTGAGTTGGGGCAATTGCTGTTTTTGCTGGCGGTCTTGGCGGTGGCAAAAGGGCTGCGCACCTGGGGTTGGGCGCCGGTGTTTGCGCAGCGCACAACGGGTTTCACTTTCGAGCGGTGGGTGTCCGTGCTGGCCTTGGCGGTGGGTTTGTTTTGGTTGGCAGAGCGCTTGATCGCATGAAGTGATGGGGCCCCTGGTCTCCTGCGCCGGGGGGCAGGGTGTCACCCATTTCGCTGGCTGGTCCTGCTGGTGATGGGTGTCCAAAAGGGGCACAACAAAGCCCAGTTCGATTTGGCGGTGATGCTCGAAGAAGGCCGGGGTCAAACCCCGGATGTGCGCAAGGCCTTGCGTCGGTGCGAAAAAGCCGCCCAACTAGGCCAGTCCAATGCCCAATCCAAGCTGGCTTGGTGTTGTGCCCATCGACCGACCCCATCAAACGCCCCTCAGCCGGGGCGTTTTATTCAGCCAGGGGATGGGCTTACGTGCGCTAGCTTGATCCAGTTTGTTTTCAGTTTCCGCCCCTGATCGTCTCGGTCA
>CANLWQ010000238.1 GCA_947494405.1 Comamonadaceae bacterium
CTTCGGGGGGGTACCACTGCAACCAACTTTGCCGGGCCGCCACAAACGCGCCGCCCAAAGACATTAGCGAGGCCAACACAGCCATCACATGGCCGCGCCACCCTTGATGCCAAAACAGCGCGACGATGGCAATCATGGCAACGCCTGTCATGGCGTAGCGCTGAACAATGCACATGGGGCAAGGCTCCAAGCCCACCACATGTTGCAAATACAGACCAAATGCAAACATAGCGGTCCACGCCAAGGCCACCAAGCCCCAAGTGAAGCGAGGAGAGAGCGAACGCATAAAAGTCAAAAACATGAAATCAGCCCGTTTGTGAAGTATTCAGTCTAGCGCTTTTGCTTTTATCGCCAATACCCTTGTGTTCAAAGCGCTGCAACAAAGCTTGCTAAAGTCAAGCCTTTACAGAAACCCCTCAGAGGAAAGACATGGCACGTACCGTCCACTGCATCAAGCTTGAAAAAGAGGCCGAAGGCCTGGACTTCCCGCCCTACCCTGGCGACTTAGGTAAACGCATTTGGGAAAACGTCAGCAAAGACGCTTGGGCTGCCTGGCTGAAACACCAAACCATGTTGGTGAATGAAAACCGCCTTAACCTTGCTGACTTACGCGCCCGCCAATACCTTGCGCGCCAGATGGAAAACCATTTCTTCGGCGACGGTGCCGATGCCGCGCAGGGCTACGTCCCGCCAACTGCTGCCTAAGCGGTGGCCGCTTCTCGCCACTGTTTGGTGGTGGGCGCAGGTATTGCCGGTGCTGCCATGGCACGCGCCTTGGCTGACAAGGGTTGGCAAGTGGATGTGTGTGACCAAGCCACCTCGCCAGCCGCGGGAGCCTCTGGTGTTCCTATTGGTGTCTTGTCTTGCCATGTGTCGGTGGATGACAACCCTCTTTCCCAACTCACACGCGCAGGTATGGACAGGGTACGGGCCTTTGCGCAAGCGCATTTGGTCAAAGGTCAAGACTGGCTGGACTGCGGTGTGCTTGAGCGCCGCTTAGACGGACACACCAAGAAAAAAAAATGGCAACCGGTCGAGAGTGACAGCGTGTGGCATGGCTGGGTGCAAACGCCCACGCGCTTGCAATTGGCGCAAGCAGGCTTGTCAGAACACAGCGCAGATGAACAGTTGTGGCAAGCCCATGGCGCATGGGTCAAACCCCTGGCGCTGATCGAGGCGCAGCTCAACCACGCTTGCATTCATGTTCAGCGCGGGCAAGCCCTCAAGGCCACTGAGATTCAAGCCTTGGGCTACCCTGCGGTGGTGCTGGCCTTGGGCGCACACACCAGCGACTTTTTGGCAGAACTGTCGGATGCACCCACATTGCCTTTGCTGCCCGTGGCGGGTCAAATCAGCTGGGGCTTGCATGACGCTGAACAAGCTAAGTTATTCCCACCGTTTGCGGTGAATGGTTTCGGCGGTTTTGTCAGCCATGTGCCCACACCGCAGGGCTTGGCTTGGTACAGCGGTGCCACGTTTCACCGAGGGCAAGCCCAGGCTGAAGTGACGGTGCAAGACCATGCGGAGAACTTCCTCAAATTGCAGCAGCTGCTACCCCAAGCCGCCCAAGCGCTGCAAACCCAATGGCGAACCCCAAACCAGCTGCAAGGCTGGTCTGGGGTTCGCTGTACATCTGTCAACCGCATGCCTGTCGCCCGTGCCTTAGATACCTTCAAACTGCCTGATTGGTATGTGCTGACTGCATTGGGGTCCAGAGGCTTGACCTTGGCGATGGAATGCGCCCAGCGTTTGGCTTTGGTAATTGATCAACGTTTGATGGATTGAAAAATTTGGTCGTAAATAGCGCCATCGGAGAAATGGTCTTTGGCAGCTTTGTCCCAACCACCAAAGGCTTGCTCAATGGTGAACAAAGCTATCTTGGGTAAAGCCTTTTCATACTTGGCTTTGATTTTTTCGTTGATGGGGCGGTAAAAGTTTTTGCCTGCAATTTCTTGGCCTTCATCGCTGTACAGGTATTGAAGGTAGGCCTCGGCCACTTTGCGTGTGCCTTTGCGGTCCACGTTTTTATCCACCACGGTCACCGGTGGTTCGGCCAAGATGCTGATGGACGGATAAACGATGTCCACCTTGGAGCCAAATTCTTTTTCCAGCAAATACGCTTCGTTTTCCCAAGAGATGAACACATCACCTTGGTTGCGCTGAGCGAATGTCACGGATGAACCTCTTGCACCCGAGTCCAGCACCGGCACATTGGTGAAAAGCTTGGTGACAAACTCTTTGGCTTTGGCTTCGCTGCCGTATTTGCGCTTGGCAAATTCCCAAGCCGCCAAATAATTCCATCGCGCACCACCCGATGTTTTGGGGTTGGGTGTGATCACGCCCATGCCGGGTTTGACCAAATCGTCCCAATCCTTGATGCCTTTGGGGTTGCCTTGACGCACCACCAACACAATGGTGGATGTGTAAGGCGATGAGTTGTGTGGCAAACGTTTTTGCCAGTTGGCTGGAATAAGCTGCGCTTGTTTGTTCAAAGCATCGATGTCGCCTGCCAAAGCCAAAGTCACCACATCAGCTTCCAAACCATCAATGACGGAGCGGGCCTGTTTGCCCGAACCACCATGACTTTGCTTGATGGTGACGTCTTGGCCACTGGTGGCTTTCCAGTGTTTGGCAAATGCGGCGTTGAACTCCACATACAACTCCCGCGTAGGATCGTAAGAGACATTCAGCAAGCTGACTGGAGCTTGGGCAAAGCTGCTGCTCAACACACCGGTCAACGCCAAAGCTGACAGCGTTTGCAGAACCAGGCGGCGGTTTTTCATGACATTCCTTCAAACTCAATGCGATATTGCAATGAAGGAATTGTGTTTTTTTAAAGCCAAAAAGGGAACGATTGAATAATCAGTTGCTTATGCAAATTTCAACTTAGATACAAGCGCTATTTGCTTATGCCTGCTGTGCGACAAACACTTGAGCCTTGCGCGGCGTGAGCACCAGCAACTCACCTTGCACATAGTTCTGTTCTCTGAACTCATTGGCAGGGATTTCAGCTTCAATCACCTCGGGCGTGGCACTGTCGCCGTCGGACACCAATTCCAACCTTGCCACCGATCCCACCACCAAGGCACGCACCAAGCGCGCCACGATGCCGGTGTCGCCAGTGGCATAGCGACGCACATCGAGGTCGTGGGGGCGAATATAGGTATGGGTTTCACCCTCGTGCGAACGCCCTTTAAACAAGTTCACATCGCCCAAGAAACCGTAGACAAACGGGTTGGCTGGGTTGTCCCATACCTGCTGGGGTGAACCCACCTGCTCCACCTTACCGCCATTCATCAGCACCACACGGTCGGCCACTTCAAGAGCTTCCTCTTGATCGTGGGTGACAAAAATACTGGTGACGTCCAAGTCTTCGTGCAAGCGACGCAACCAGCGGCGCAGGTCTTTGCGCACCTTGGCGTCTAAAG
>CANLWQ010000239.1 GCA_947494405.1 Comamonadaceae bacterium
AGGGTTGGTGGCTGCCAAGCGAGCCCCCACGGCATTGCTTGATACCGCTCGGCGCTCGGCATGCGGCAAGTGAAGGCCCAACCATTCTTGGCATTGCCCCAGCGCTTGCGGATGCGCCAATACCACCTCAATACCTTCAAGCGAAGCGGTTTGGCGCAACAGGTTGTGGCGCACCAAGAGGCTGACCTCGCCAATCACATGTACCGGTGTGCGCAAGAACAAATCGAGTGTGCGTGCCACCGCGCCTTCGGTGGAATTTTCCACCCCAACCACGCCAAACTGGGCGGTGCCTGCGCTGGTGGCGTGAAACACTTCGTCGAAGTTGTTGCAGTAAATCAGCTCGGCCGCGCTGCCAAAAAATTCAATCGCCGCTTGTTCGCAAAACGTGCCCACCGGCCCCAACACCGCCACGCGCTGCGGCGCTTCTAAGGCCAAACACGCCGACATGATTTCGCGCCAAATGGCGGATACATGCTGGTTTTTCAGCGGACCTTTGTTGAGAGACTGAATTTTTTCAAGTACTTGGGCTACGCGGTCAGGGCGAAAAAAAGGCGAGCCCTCAGCGCGTTTGATGTCACCCACTTGTTCGGCCAACTGGGCTCGCTGGTTGAGTAGTTGCAGCAACTGGCTGTCGACTTGGTCGATTTGCAGGCGCAAATCAGCCAAACCGCTGGCGGGTGCGGCGCCCTCGCTCATGGATTAGCTTCAGGTGCAGCGTCGCTGCCACTGTCCTCGCTGGGGTCTGCGTCGTCGGGTTCGCCAGCCTGTGCTTGCGCGTCGTTTTCCACGATGCGCTGCATGCCGCTGAGTTTGGCGCCTTCGTCCAAACCTATCAGCGTGACGCCTTGGGTGGCACGTCCCATTTCGCGGATTTCGCTCACGCGGGTGCGCACCAGCACGCCGCGGTCGGTGATGAGCATGATGTCGTCATCGCCGTGTACCAAAGTGGCGGCCACCACGCGACCGTTACGCTCGGACTGCTGAATGGCAATCATGCCTTTGGTGCCGCGACCGTGGCGGGTGTATTCGTCAATAGGTGTGCGTTTGCCATAGCCATTTTCGGTGGCGGTGAGTACGCTGGTGCGAGCCAAGTCTGGGCTGGCTGTGCCATCGGGCAAAGCGGGCGTGTCCTGCGCGGAGACCAGCATGGCGATCACGCTTTGGTTGTCGTCCAGCATCATGCCGCGCACACCGCGTGCACTGCGCCCCAAGGGACGCACATCGTTTTCATCAAAGCGCACGGCTTTGCCGCCATCGGAGAACAGCATGACGTCGTGTTTGCCGTCGGTGAGGGCTGCGCCAATCAGGAAGTCGTTGTCGTCCAAATTGACCGCGATGATGCCGCCTTTGCGCGGGTTGTTGAACTCGTCAAGCGAAGTCTTTTTGACCGTGCCCATGGAGGTGGCCATAAACACATATTGGTCGGCAGGAAAACTGCGCGCAGCACCAGTGAGGGGCAACACCACATTGATTTTCTCGCCCTCTTGCAGCGGAAACATATTGACAATCGGACGTCCGCGTGAGCCGCGTGAACCCTCAGGCACTTCCCATACTTTGAGCCAGTACAAACGACCTCGGTTGGAGAAGCACAGGATGTAGTCGTGGGTGTTGCCTATGAAGAGCTGCTCTATCCAATCATCTTCTTTGGTGGCAGTGGCTTGCTTGCCACGCCCGCCACGCTTTTGGGCGCGGTATTCGCTTAAAGGCTGGCTTTTGATATAGCCGCTGTGGCTGAGAGTAACCACCATGTCGGTGGGTGTGATCAGGTCTTCGGTGGCCAAGTCTTGGGCGTTGTGCTCTATGTGGCTGCGGCGTGCACCCACTTTGCTTTGGCCAAATTCTTGGCGAATGGCTGACAGCTCTTCGGCAATGATGGTTGAGACGCGTTCGGGGCGAGACAAGATGTCCAAGAGGTCGTCAATCTCGGCCATGACTTCTTTGTACTCGTTGACGATCTTGTCTTGCTCAAGGCCCGTCAAGCGCTGCAAGCGCATTTGCAAAATTTCGTGGGCCTGGGTGTCGCTCAGTCGGTACAGACCATCTGCGCCCATGCCGAATTCTTTTTCTAAGCCGTCGGGTCGGTAGTCATCAGCGTTGATCACTCCGCCATCGGCCTTGGCACGTGTCAGCATGGTGCGCACCAATTGGCTGTCCCATGGCTTGCTCATCAGCTCGGTCTTGGCCACGGGAGGCGTAGGCGCGTTGCGAATAATGGCAATGAATTCATCAATATTGGCAAGCGCCACTGCCAAGCCTTCCAGCACATGGCCGCGCTCGCGGGCTTTGCGCAAGGTGAACACCGTGCGGCGTGTCACCACCTCGCGGCGGTGGGACAAGAACACCGAGATCAGGTCTTTCAAATTACATAAACGCGGTTGGCCGTCAATCAGCGCCACCATGTTCATGCCGAAAGTGTCTTGCAACTGGGTTTGTTTGTACAAGTTGTTGAGCACCACCTCTGGCACAGCGCCGCGCTTGAGTTCGATCACCAAGCGCATGCCGGATTTGTCCGACTCGTCTTGAATATGGCTGATGTCTTCGATTTTCTTTTCGTGCACCAGCTCGGCCATGCGCTCTTGCAAAGTCTTTTTATTCACCTGATAAGGCAACTCGTCGACGATGATGGCTTGGCGCTGGCCACGGTCTATGTCTTCAAAATGGCATTTGGCGCGCATGACCACGCGGCCACGACCGGTGCGGTAACCCTCTTTGACGCCACTGATGCCGTAAATAATGCCGGCGGTAGGGAAGTCAGGTGCCGGCACGATTTCTATCAGTTCATCTATAGAAGCTTCAGGGTGACGAAGCAGATGCAAACACGCATCCACCACTTCATTGAGGTTGTGCGGCGGGATGTTGGTGGCCATGCCCACTGCAATACCGGCCGAGCCATTCACCAGTAAATTGGGAAACTTGGCTGGCATGACCAGCGGCTCTCTTTCGCTGCCGTCGTAGTTGGGACCAAAGTTAACCGTTTCTTTGTCCAAGTCGGCAAGCAATTCGTGAGCGATTTTGGACAAGCGAATTTCCGTGTAACGCATGGCCGCGGCGTTGTCGCCATCGACCGAGCCGAAGTTACCTTGTCCATCCACCAACATATGTCGTAATGAAAAATCTTGCGCCATGCGAACAATGGTGTCGTACACCGCGCTGTCGCCGTGGGGGTGGTATTTACCAATCACGTCACCCACAATACGGGCAGACTTTTTATAAGGGCGGTTCCAGTCGTTGTTCAACTCGTGCATGGCGAACAAAACGCGTCTGTGTACTGGCTTTAACCCGTCACGGGCGTCGGGGAGGGCGCGACCCACAATCACGCTCATGGCGTAATCGAGGTAGCTGCGGCGCATTTCCTCTTCTAGGCTGGTGGGCAGGGTTTCTTTGGCAAACTGGGTCATGGAGGCAGTCCATTCAGGACAAGGTA
>CANLWQ010000240.1 GCA_947494405.1 Comamonadaceae bacterium
ATGCCGACAAAAAGCTAAAAAAGCTAGCGGCGTTTCACTCACTTCTAGAAGGAAAATGAAAATGGCAACTGCAAAAAAGGCAGCAAAAAAAACAGCTGCAAAAAAATCTCCTGCTAAAAAAGTAGTGGCTAAAAAAGCCCCCGCTAAAAAAGCAGTAGCAAAGAAAGCTCCAGCTAAGAAAGCTCCAGCTAAAAAAGTAGTCGCGAAAAAAGCGCCTGCTAAAAAAGCGCCGGCTAAAAAAGTAGTCGCGAAAAAAGCTCCTGCTAAAAAGGCAGCAAAGAAAGTTGTCAAAAAGGCCCCTGCGAAAAAACGCACGCCCAATGCTGCTTTCATGAAGCCTTTGACACCCAGCGCAGCATTGGCTGCCGTGGTGGGTTCTACTCCCCTGGCACGCACGGAAGTCGTGAGCAAGTTGTGGACTTACATCAAGAAGCACGCGCTGCAAGACAAAGTGAATAAACGCAATATCAATGCAGATGACAAACTCAAAGCTGTATTTGGTAAAGGCCAAGTCACCATGTTTGAACTTGCCAGCCTGATTGGCAAGCACCTGTCATAAGTACTTGTTCCAGTGAAAAGGGCCGCATTAGCGGCCCTTTTTTTTACACTGCCATCACGCTTTAGTGAACATGAATTCACCGGGGGAAAGTATGGGGTCAACACTGACCTGAATGGTGTCATGTGGCCCAAATTTACCCTCAAGCAACATCTTGGAGAGCGGGTTCTCAATTCGCTGCTGAATGGCTCGTTTAAGCGGCCTGGCACCAAAAATGGGGTCAAACCCTACCTTGGCCAATTCTTCCAGCGCGGCAACCGAAACATCCATGCCCAAATCCATTCGAGACAAGCGATCCGAAAGAATCTTCAATTGGATATCGGCAATTTTGGCGATGTCCTTTGCGTCCAGCGAATGAAAGACGACAGTCTCATCAATCCTGTTCAAAAACTCTGGTCTGAAATGATTTTTCAATTCATCCCATACAGCTTCTTTGATGTCTGCATAGTCAGACCCCGCCATTCTTTGAATCAGCTGTGAGCCGATATTGGATGTCATGGCAATCACAGCATTTTTGAAATCAACTGTTCTGCCTTGACCATCAGTCAAACGGCCATCGTCCAATACTTGCAAAAGAATATTGAACACATCGGGATGCGCCTTTTCAATCTCATCGAGCAAAATGACGCTGTAAGGTTTGCGCCTCACAATTTCGGTCAGATACCCACCTTCATCGTAGCCGACGTAGCCTGGGGGCGCACCAATGAGTTTGCTCACAGAATGCTTCTCCATGAACTCACTCATATCGATGCGAACCAAGTGGTCTTCACTGTCAAACAAGAACCCTGCGAGGGCTTTACAAAGTTCGGTTTTGCCCACACCTGTGGGGCCTAAAAACAGAAAAGAGCCTGTCGGTCTAGAAGGATCACTTAAGCCTGCGCGGCTGCGTCGTATCGCATTGGAAACGGCCACGATAGCTTCATCTTGACCCACCACCCGCGCATGAAGTTTCTCCTCCATAACCAGCAATTTTTCGCGCTCACCTTGCATTAATTTAGACACAGGAATACCGGTTGCGCGAGCAACAACTTCAGCAATCTCCTCAGCACCCACTTGTGTGCGAAGCAGCCGCATAGGCTTGGGTTCACCAGCCTCTGTTTCGAAAGCATTCGCAGCCTTCATTCTTTTTTCCAGTTCGGGTAATTTGCCGTACTGCAGTTCAGCCACTTTATTGAAATCCCCCTTGCGTTTGAGTTCTTCAATTTGGAACCGCGTGCGGTCAATTTCTTCCTTGATGACCGCGCCGCCTTGCGCTTGGGCTTTTTCCGATTTCCACACCTCTTCTAAGTCTGCATATTCTTTTTGAAGCTTGAGGATTTCTTCTTCAATCAGCGACATGCGCTTTTGTGAGGCATCATCTTTTTCTTTACGTACAGCTTCTCTTTCAATTTTCAACTGAATAAGTCTTCGCTCCAACTTATCCATGACCTCGGGTTTGGAGTCAATTTCAATTTTGATTTTTGCCGCAGCCTCATCAATCAAATCGATGGCTTTGTCTGGCAAAAACCTGTCGGTGATGTAGCGATGAGAGAGTTCTGCTGCGGCCACAATGGCTGGATCGGTAATTTCGACACCATGATGGACTTCATACTTTTCTTGCAAACCACGCAGTATGGCAATCGTTGCCTCAACCGTTGGCTCGCCCACAATGATTTTTTGAAATCTTCTCTCTAGGGCTGCGTCTTTTTCAATGAAACGCCGATACTCGTCTAAGGTGGTCGCGCCGACGCAATGCAATTCGCCTCTGGCCAAGGCAGGTTTAAGCATATTGCCCGCATCCATTGCGCCTTCAGCCTTGCCTGCACCCACCATGGTGTGAATTTCATCGATAAAGACAATGGTTTGACCTTCGTCCTTGGCAAGTTCATTGAGCACGCTTTTCAGCCGCTCCTCAAAGTCACCCCTGAACTTGGCACCCGCCAAAAGCGACGCCATATCAAGAGACAGCACACGCTTACCCTTAAGTGAATCGGGCACCTCACCAGCCACTATGCGCTGGGCCAAGCCCTCCACAATGGCTGTCTTGCCCACACCGGGCTCGCCAATCAGCACAGGGTTATTTTTGCTGCGCCTTTGAAGAACCTGAATGGCGCGTCGGATCTCGTCATCGCGGCCAATCACTGGGTCAAGTTTGCCCATGCGAGCGCGTTCGGTTAAATCGAGTGTGTATTTTTTTAAAGCCCCGCGCTGACTTTCCTCATCAGCAGACTTGACAGTTTGCCCGCCTCTTAAAGACTCAACAGCCGCAGCAAATGTTTGTCGGCTTAAGCCATGTTTTCTGGCGATTTGACCCATATCCGACTTTGAATCAGACAGCGCCAATAAAAACATTTCGCTGGCGACAAATTCGTCACCCTTCTTGAGAGACTCTTTTTCAGCAGCCTGCATCAAAGTCACAAGGTCGCGCCCGACTTGCACTTGGTCTTGTCCATGGACTTCGGGCAATTTGGCCACTGCCTCTTCGCTGTCTTTGAGAAGGCCGGCTATATTGACGCCAGACCTCACCAGCAGTGAACGAGGGCCATCATCTTGTTTCAGCATAGCCACCAACAAATGGCAAGGCTCTATATAGGCTTGATCTTTGCCAAGAGCAAGAGACTGCGCATCCGACAGCGCTTCTTGAAATTTCGTTGTTAATTTATCTAGCCGCATATGTATTCCTTAAGACCTCATCTATAGCCAACAGGTGAGGCACTACGCGGGGAATTCAAGGAGCCTAGGAAACCAAATCAACTGACCAAGGCATTTCGTGAGTCTATACCCCATCTTGCCAAGGCTTGATCGTCACTGACTCTGGCGTCAACCCAATGAGACCCATGAGGGCCAGTCTCTTTTTTCCAGAATG
>CANLWQ010000241.1 GCA_947494405.1 Comamonadaceae bacterium
ACGCCACCAAACACCATGATCAGCACACCTGCCCACATCCACGGCACAAAGGGTTTGTAATACACCCGCATGCTCCAAGAGGGTGTGTCACCCGCCACAGGGTCACCCAAAGACACATACAGATCTCGCAGCAGGCCAGAATCGATGGCGGCTTCGGTCATGGGCATGGCGGTAGAGAAATAACGCCGCTTTTGCGGACGCAAAATCTCGACCACCTGATCGTTTTTCAACACCTCAACCTTGGCTTGCACGGCTTTGTAATTGGGCCCCATCACATCTTCAACACCCACCAAGCGGAAGGTGTAGGGGGCGATGGTGACGGTGTCGCCCACAGCCATGCGCACATCGCGCTCAACCTCGTAAGACTTCACACCGGTGATGCCCAACACCAACACCGCTATGCCAAAGTGCGCCATGTGCATGCCCCAAAACGAGCCGCCAATGCGACCGGGCTTGCGCAAACGCTCGACCACATGCTGCAAACTGCCCAAGGCTACCCACATGCCTAAAAAGATGCCCAACATGGTGCCAGCGGACCAACTGCCCAACACAAAGGGCAACACCAGCGCCAGCAAGAAAGCCCCAGCGCCTACAAAACGCAGGCGCCAAAAAACATCGCTCATGCGCGCTTCGCGCCAATGCGAGACCGTGCCGGGCACCAACACAAACAGCAAAGGCACCATGAGCGGGGCAAACACCAAATTGAAATACGGCGGCCCCACCGACAACTTGCCTAAATTCAGCGCATCAATGATGAGTGGGTAAAGCGTGCCCAACAACACCGCACCGGTGGCCACCACCAACAACACACTGTTGAGCAAAAGAAAGGATTCACGCGAAACCAAGCCCATGCTGCCGCCCAAGGTGACCGCTGGTGCGCGCCAAGCAAACAAGGTGAGCGACGCACCCACCACGATGGCCAAAAAAATCAGAATAAAAACACCACGCGAGGGGTCGGTGGCAAATGCATGCACCGAGGTGAGCACGCCCGAGCGAACCAAAAAGGTACCTAACAACGACAAGGAAAAAGCCGCAATGGCCAAAAGCACGGTCCAAGCTTTGAAACTGCCGCGCTTTTCCGTCACCATCAGTGAATGAATCAACGCGGTAGCAACCAACCACGGCATGAGCGACGCGTTTTCAACCGGGTCCCAAAACCACCAACCGCCCCAACCCAATTCGTAGTACGCCCACCAAGAGCCCAAACCAATGCCAAAGGTGAGGAATGCCCAAGCGATGACTGTCCAGGGGCGCGACCAGCGTGCCCATGCGGCATCAAGACGCCCCGACAGCAAGGCAGCAATTGCAAAAGCAAACGCCACCGAGAGTCCCACATAACCCATATAGAGCATGGGCGGGTGAATGACCAAGCCTGGGTCTTGCAACAAGGGGTTGAGGTCCCGCCCATCGGCAGGCATAGGGAAAAGGCGGTCAAATGGGTTGGAGGTGGTCAAGATGAACATCAAAAAACCCACCGACACCAAGCCCAAGACACTCAGCACTCGCGCCACCATGGCCAAAGGCAAGCTGGCAGAAAAAATCGCCACCGCCGCTGTCCAACCGCTGAGCATGAGCATCCACAACAACAAAGAACCTTCATGGCCGCCCCACACAGCCGCCAACTGGTAGGGCTTGGGCAGCAAGGAATTGGAATGCTCGGCAACATATTTCACCGAAAAGTCGTTGCTTAAAAATGAAGACGCCAGACAAGCAAACGCAAAAGCCACCAACACAAATTGCAACAAGGCCGCCGGCCGCGCCAAGGACTGCCACACCACGTTGTGGCGCAAGGTGCCCACCAATGGCACGGTGCCCAACAAGAAGGCCATCACAACCGACAACACCAACGCAAATTGACCGAGTTCAGGAATCATGGTTTGGCAGCTTTCAAGGTTTCACAGATTGCGCGGAACGGGCCTGCGCAGCTTTGTCTAAGGCGTGTTGCGCCTCGGGGGGCATGTAATTCTCGTCATGTTTGGCCAGCACTTCGGTAGCGGTCATGAGGCCTTGGTTATCCAAGCGACCTTGCGCCACCACGCCCTTGCCCTCGGTAAACAAATCGGGCAACAAACCACTGTAGCGCACCGGAATGTCTTGGGCGGTATCGGTCACGACAAAGCTCACATCGGTGCCATTGCGTTGCACGCTGCCCACTTTGACCAAGCCACCGATACGGAAAATTTTGTTGGTAGGTGCTTCACCATTCAACACTTGGGTGGGTGTGAAGAAAAACACCAAATTGTTTTGAAACGCATTGAGCACAAAAGCTGCTGCCGCGGCCAGCACCAACACGCCGCCAGCAATCAGGGCAAAACGGGTTTGTCTGGGACTGAGTGTCATTCTGGTTCCATGAAAAGTTCGCTGCGCGCCAAGGCGAGAGTATTGAAGTGGGCGACGCGGGCTTGCCAGATTTCCAGCAACAGCAACAAAGCCGTCATGCCCATGCTGCCCCAGACATACAAGCCGTAGCCGCCCATGAACCAAAATTCAGACCAACTCTCCCACCTCATGCTTTGGCTCCTGCAACTTCGGGCAAGGCTTTCACCCAATCGGTATGGCGTTCACGCTCGATGATGAGGGTGCGTACGCGGTAGCAAACAATGGCCAAGGTATAGGCCCACATCGCCAAGGCCATGAGCAACATGCCCCACAACATCAGCTGCGCCATGCTGGGCGAGCGCGTCAGCGACACCGACTCACCGTGGTGATAAGTGTTCCACCACTTGACTGAAAAATAGATGATGGGCACATTGATGGCGCCCACGATGGCAATCAGTGCACCGGCACGGTCGGCACGGCGCACATCGTCTATGGCAGAGGTGAGCGCCATATAGCCCAGGTAGAGAAAAAACAAAATCAATTCCGAGGTCAGGCGTGCGTCCCAAACCCACCATGTGCCCCACATGGGTTTGCCCCACAAAGCGCCCGTCCACAAAGACAAAAATGCAAACATGGCACCGGTGGGCGCCAAAGCGCGGGTCATCATGCCGGACAAGCGGGTGTTAAAGGTCAGACCCAAAACACTCCAAAACGCCATGGCCAAATAAATGATCATGGACATCCAAGAAACGGGTACGTGGACAAAGATGATGCGGTAGCCCTCGCCTTGTTGGGCGTCGCTGGGAGCCAAGCCAAAGCCCACCCACAAACCTGCAGCCGTCAGCGCCAAGGCAAGGGCCGCCAACCAAGGCCATAAGCGTCCGGCCAAACCATAAAAGGTTTGCGGGGCAGCGTAATAAAACCAGCGCATTGTCATGAAGTTATTCCAAGGCAATGCGCAAAGCCGCACTGCACGCCCAAGGGCTGAAAAAGACCGCTGGCAACAACATCGCCAACAAGATAGACACATGGGCTTGCGCCCCCAAACCGCTTTGCATGGCTTGCACTGCACC
>CANLWQ010000242.1 GCA_947494405.1 Comamonadaceae bacterium
GAAAAACCCAAAGACCTTGCGGCCTTGCTGACCAATTTGGAAAAAAACGATGTGCTGTTCATCGATGAAATTCACCGCTTGTCGCCGGTGGTGGAAGAGATTTTGTATCCAGCGCTTGAGGACTACCAAATTGACATCATGATTGGCGAGGGGCCTGCTGCGCGCAGCATCAAGCTCGATTTACAACCCTTCACCTTGGTGGGCGCCACCACCCGTGCGGGCATGTTGACCAACCCGCTGCGCGACCGTTTTGGCATCGTGGCGCGTCTGGAGTTTTACAGCGCCGAAGAATTGCAGCGCATTGTCATGCGCAGTGGTGGTTTACTCAAAGCGCAGCTCGACGAACAAGGCGGTTTTGAGATTGCCCAGCGCTCACGTGGCACACCGCGCATCGCCAATCGGCTCTTGCGGCGTGTGCGCGACTATGCGGAGGTGAAGGCCGATGGGCGCATCACCCAAGCCGTGGCGCAAGCCGCCTTGGCCATGCTTGATGTGGACCCGCAAGGTTTTGATTTGATGGACCGCAAGTTGTTGGAGGCGGTGATTCACCGTTTCGACGGCGGTCCCGTGGGTTTGGACAATATTGCCGCCAGCATTGGCGAAGAGCGCGACACCATAGAAGATGTGATCGAGCCCTTTTTAATTCAGCAAGGTTTTTTGCAGCGCACACCGCGTGGGCGTATTGCCACTTTGGCCGCTTACAGGCATTTAGGCGTGGCCGCGCCCCAGCGTGAAAGCGGCTTGTTTGGCGAATAAGCCCTCAAGCACTTGACTCGTCTTTGGCAAGATCTAAATGGGTTTCATCTGCCCAGCCCACCATTTGCAAACCTTGGGGCGTCCAAATTAAGCGGTTGATGGCGGTATTGCGCAAACCCCAGGTGCGCGGCGCTTGTAAATCTTGACCTGTTGCCAAGCGGTACAAAATATCCAGTACGCCACCGTGAGTGACCCACAGTACTTGCTGCCCCATATGTGGGCTGGCCAGTTCATCCACCAATTGCTTGATGCGTTGTTGCAGCATGACCAAGCTTTCCCCGCCACCTTGCGGCGTCCATTCAGGTTGGCGCACCCGCCACAGTTCGGCGTCTTCTGGCCACTGGTCCTGAATGTCTGCCCAGGTATGTCCTTGAAAATCGCCGAAGTGGCGCTCTCTTAAATGGGCATGGGGAGTGATGGAGAGTTTTTTGTCTTTGGCGACAGCTTGGGCGGTGTCGAATGCACGGCTTAAATCGCTGGCATAAATCGCATGAATCTCCTCCTCTGCCAAGGCTTTGGAAAGCTGCTGCGCTTGCCAACGACCATGATCATTCAGCGGGATATCGATTTGCCCTTGAATGCGGGTATCGACATTCCAAGCGGTTTCTCCATGGCGAACTGCCAATATGCGGGTGATGTCCATGCACTTGAGTTTAAGTCGCATTTTTGCGGGCGTAAAAAAAATGGTGCAAAATAGCACGGTCGTTCTATTTTGAAATCAAATCCTGTGTCCACCCACGCATCATTGACTGAATCGCCTGATCTCGAGACCGCAAACGCACGAGGCCGTCTTTTGCAAAAAGGCCAGCAAACCAAGAGCGCCATCGTGGACGCGGCCTTGGGATTGGCTACCCAAATCGGTATTGAGGGATTGAGTATTGGGGCGGTCTCCGAAGTCATGCAAATGAGCAAATCTGGGGTCTTCGCTCATTTTGGTTCCCGAGAAGAATTACAAATCTCGGTGATTCGTGAATACCATCACCGTTTTGAGTTGGAAGTGTTTTACCCAGCCATGCAAGAAGCCAGGGGCTTGCCCCGCTTGAAAACCTTGTTTTCCAATTGGATGAAACGTACCTCTGCCGAAATTGATTCGGGTTGTTTGTATATCAGTGGTGCAGCAGAGTTTGATGACCGACCTGGACCCGTCAGTGATGCCTTGGCCAGCTCGGTCAAGACTTGGCTCAGTGCCTTAAACCGCTGCGTGGTGCAAGCGCGAGAAGCGGGTCATTTGTCTGAGCTTACCGATGCAGCCCAGATGTCATTTGAGTTGCATGGTTTGGTATTGGCCTTGCACTATGAGGCGCGTTTCCTGAAGACCGATAAAAGCCTAGACCGTGCCAAACGCGGTTTTGAACATATTTTGTTGCGCTATGGCGCAACGCCCACCCAGAAAGTCTGACCATGCCCAGCTACACCCCACCCTTGCGCGATATGCAGTTTGTCATGAACGACGTCTTGGATGTGCCTGGCGTGCTGAAAAGCTTGCCAACCCATGCCGAGCTCGATGCCGACACCATTGCCGCTGTTTTAGAAGAGGGCGGCAAGTTTGCCTCTGAGGTGCTGCTCCCGCTGAACCAAGTGGGCGACAAGCAGGGCTGCAAGTTAAACAACCAAACCCATGAAGTCACCACGCCTGATGGCTTTAAAGAGGCTTTCAAACAGTTTGCACAAGGCGGGTGGTCTGCCCTGAGTTGCGATCCCGCTTACGGGGGCCAAGGTTTGCCCATTGTGGTGAACCAGTGTTTTTATGAAATGCTCAACAGCGCCAACCAAGCGTGGACCATGTACCCAGGCTTGACACACGGCGCCTATGAATGTTTGCATGCCCACGGAACCGAAGAGCAAAAACAAATGTATTTGCCGCACCTGACCAGTGGCGAATGGACGGGCACCATGTGTTTGACCGAATCACATTGCGGCACTGATTTGGGTCTTTTAAGAACCAAAGCCGAACCGCAGGCGGATGGCAGTTACAAAATCACCGGCAACAAAATATTCATCAGCGCGGGTGAGCATGATTTGGTCAGCAACATCGTTCACTTGGTGCTCGCCAGGCTGCCCGACGCGCCTTTGGGCAGTAAAGGCATCAGCTTGTTTGTGGTGCCTAAGTTTTTGGTCAACAGCGATGGCAGCTTGGGCGAGCGAAACACGATTTACTGCGGTGGTTTAGAACACAAAATGGGCATTCACGGCAATGCCACTTGCCAAATGGTGCTCGACGGAGCTGTGGGCACGTTGGTGGGTCAACCGCATAAGGGCTTGGCGGCGATGTTTGTGATGATGAATGCAGCGCGTATTGGTGTGGGCATGCAGTCACTGGGTTTGACCGAAGTGGCCTATCAAAATGCCTTGGCCTATGCCAAAGACCGTTTGCAGTCCAGAAGCCTCTCAGGTGTGAAAAGCCCCGACAAACCCGCTGACAGCATCTTGGTTCATCCCGATGTACGCAAAATGCTGTTGACTGCCAAAGCCTATGCCGAAGGCGCCAGAGCCTTGAACCTTTACTGCGCTTTGCTGATCGACCAAGAGTTGCACCACCCTGATGCAACTGTTCGCGCAGAGGCGTTGGAGATGGTGGCCATGCTCACACCCATCGTCAAAGCGTTCATCACTGACAACGGTTGGATAGCA
>CANLWQ010000243.1 GCA_947494405.1 Comamonadaceae bacterium
AAAAACGGCACGAAAACCAAGGGGTATTCCAAGCCCTTGCTTTTGTGAAAGGTGATGATTTGCACGCACTGGGCATCGGTTTCCAAACGCATTTTTTGCGTCTCTGGGTTGCTGCTGCTGACTTGCAACTGGTCTTGCAGGTAGTGCAGCAAAGCCTCAGGGCCTTGCAAATGTTGGCTGGCGTCTTGCAGCAACTCGCCCAAATGCAACAGATTGGTCAAGCGCCGTTCACCCTCGGGCATGGCCAGCAAGCGCGCCGCAATATGCTGCTCATGCATCCAGCTGTAGAGCATGGGCAACACGCCTTGTTTTTGCCACTGCGCCAACCAGCGTTGGCACGACTCGGCCAGCACATCGGCGTGGCTGAGGTCTTGCAACACAAGTGGCAACTGCGCAGTTGAAAACCCCCACAAACGGCACACCAAGGCACTGCGCATCCAGCTGGTTTGCCGGGGCGTTGCAACGGCGCGCAGCACCCGCCACAGGTCCAGCGCTTCTTCGCTTTGGTAGACATTGGCGTTGTCTGACAAAAACACACTGGGCAACTGCCGCGCGCGCAAGGCCGCTTGCATGGCTTTGGCATGGGCGTGGCTGCGCACCAGCACCGCCATATCGCCTGGCGCCATATCGCTGTGCTGTTGCAGCAAGCTGACCATGGTGGTGGCAAAACCTTCTGCCATGTGGTGCAAATGCGAGGAAGCTGCCCAATAAACTTTTTCGCTGTCGGGGGCCACGGGGAGGTACAAAACATTCAGCGGTTTCAATGCCATGCCATGAGCGTCACTGAGGGGCTGTTCTTTGCTTTGGCTGTTGACTGGCACATAGTCAATATTCCCCCGCGCTGTGGCAAACAACTGAGGAACTTGGCCAAACACATGGTTGAGGGCATGAACCAAACCGGGCGTGGAGCGGAAATTGCTGCTCAAGCTGTGCACCGCCTTGGGGTCGTTGGCCAGTGCGGCGTCCCGCGCTTGCAAATAGGTGCTGAGGTCTGCCCCACGAAAACTGTAAATGGCTTGCTTGGGGTCACCAATCATCACCAAGGCGTTGTGTGGCTCCACAGAGTTGGTGTCGTAAATGCGGTCTAGGCTTTGGTATTGCCAAGGGTCGGTGTCTTGAAACTCATCGACCATGGCCACCGGATACTGAGCCCGAATAGCTGCCGCCATTTCACCTTGGTCGGCATGCAAGGCCGTGTGCAGGCGCTGTAGCAAGTCTTGAAAATCAAACACCGATTGCTGCAACTTGGCTTGCTGGTAGGCCAGCCTCAGCTGCACCGCGGCATGCGCAGCTAACTGGTCTTTGTAGGCTGGTTGTTTCTTTAGCAATATCAGCAGATCATCAATGTGGGCAAACACACTATGGTCTTGCGCTTGCGGCCAGCCTTTGTTTTGCAACTGCGCCAAACCAAAACGTTCTAAAGTTTTGACAGGTATGGGGCGGTTTTTTTCAGCCCAAGCTTGCAGGGCGCTAACCCAATTCGCAAAGTAATCGGCACGCGAGCCTTTCATGTGTTTGTTGGCTTGTGCAGCCAACAGAACCTGCGCTACATGGCTTTGCCAAGCTTGTTTGGCCAATTGTTCTTGGGCTTGGTAGGGGCCTAGCCAAGCCAAGTAGTCATCCCAAACCGCTTGGGGTTCTAGCAGTACTTGGTTGCTTGCTGGCTGTGGTTGACGATCCCAGTTTTGCCAAATTTTTTGGATATCGGCCAAGAGTTTTTGCGGCTCGCCTTGCCAAGCCTCTTGCAGCAAGGGCTGCGCTTCCAAGGGCAAAGGGTAGAACCAACGACGCCAGTGATCGTTGACCAAATCGTGAAGCAAATCGCTGGGGTTGTCCAAATGGGTTTGCTCAAACAGATCGCGGCTTTGCAGCGCAAAACTGCTGAGCATGCGACGGCTCCAAGCATGGATAGTGAAGATGGCCGCGTCATCCATGTTTTGTGCAGCCGCATGGCACTGTGCAGCCGCATGGGCCCAGCCTTGCTGGGTCAGGGCTTGGCTCAAATCATGCAAAAACGGGTCAGCTTTTGGCGTGCGCTGTGCCCCTAAATCGTCTAAATACTGGGCTGCTTCACCCAAGCGCAGGCGTATGCGCTCGCGCAACTCGGCAGTGGCTGCTTCGGTGAACGTCATCACCAAAATTTGCGAGGGCTTTAAACCGATGGCGTCGGCTCGGCCGTGGCCTAAGACCAAGCGCAGGTAAAGCGCGGCCAAGGTCCAGGTTTTGCCCGTGCCCGCGCTGGCTTCAATGACTTGGCGTCCTTGCAGTGGCATGGCCAACACATTGAGTTGGCTCATGGTTCTGTCTCCTCGGCGGCTTCGCTGTCCCAGACCGACTCCACTCGCACGGCTTGCAACAAAGGACCGTAAACCCGCTCAGCCCAGATTTGCATGGCCGGCCACAGATCATCAAACCGCTCAAAAGCGCGTTGCAGGTAGGGCGACTGCTGCACCTCACCCATGGCATAGCCGCCCTCAAAAGCCACGCGTGCTGCGGCCAGCGCTTGCTGCGCGGTTTGGGCTGGGCTGTTTTTTTCAGGCGCAAAAGCCTGGGTTCTGAGCCAAGCACAAGCGGTTTTGCAAGCCAACGGCAAAGGCTGTGCCCAAGCTTGGGCGTAGACCTCTTGCAAATCATCTAAAAGAGCTTGTGCTTGGGTAGCGGACAAGGGCGACAGCGAGACCAGGGCATCGCTGCCGCACTGCAAACGCCGGCTGTGCTCGCCAGCGGCAAGCGCGCTTAAGTGGTCAATCCACACATCGGTGAGGGTGTAGAGGCTGGGGTTTTTGTTGTGCAGCACCCGTCCTGGGCGCAGGTGTATGTGCAGCGCCAAACCGTCTTGCGGTGTCAGCCAAGGCTTGAGGTTGTTCAGCAGGGTGTCGCGCAATTGCAGCATTTGGGCTTGTTGCAATTCACCCATGGCGCCCAAGGCCAAGCGCCCTTGCAGTTTCCATTGGGCCAAGTTGTCTTGTGGTGCGGTGCTATTGAAGAGCTCTTGTTGCAAGATGAAGTAGGTCAAGCCGTCGGGGGCAAACGGTTCGTCATCGCTTTGGGCCGTGGGCGGCAGGTCGAGGCGGGCTTGCAAATGATGCAAAAAATACACCTCTTGCGGGCGACGCAAAAGCAATTTGAGGGCAGCGTTGTCTGCGCGCTCTAGGGCTTTCGAGAGCGGCTGTTCGCTGGGTTGCACAGGTGGCTGAAGCTTGAGTTGGGCGGCAGTGGTGCGAGCAGTGGCCCAATGCTTGTCATAGGTGAAAAACCCCGAAGCCGCATCGAAATACTGCGAGGAAAAAGTTTGCAAGGGTTGCAAGCGGGCTTCAAAAGCCACACCCGATGAACCCTGGCGTTGGTGGCATTGGTTGAGGTGGTCCATGAGT
>CANLWQ010000244.1 GCA_947494405.1 Comamonadaceae bacterium
TCATTTGCACCTGCGGCCCGTGGCATGACACGCAACGCTGTTCCACAATTGCCTGAACCTGTGCAAAGCTGACAGGTTCTTGCGGCACAGTGGCAGCAGTCTGGGGCCGTAAAGCCACGATCACCCCAACAATCAACACCACGCCTACAACTGCAAACGGCCAAGGATTGGTGGCACGCTGCAAATGCCAAGCATGGCGTTGCACAAAAAACTGCCGAATCAGCGCACCGGCCAGCATCATCAGCAAAAGCAATAACCAACGCTGTGGGTGCGCATACAAAAAGCCATAGTGGTTAGAGAGCATGGCAAACACCACCGGCAAAGTGAAATAGGTGTTGTGCACACTGCGCTGCTTGCCGCGTTGTCCATGAATCGACAAGGCCTGTGCGTCATACGGTTGACCCGAAGTCATGGCGGCCACCACTTTGCGCTGCCCTGGGATGATCCACACCAGCACATTGGCACTCATGGCGGTAGCCATCATGGCGCCCACCAACAAAAACGCCGCGCGGCCGGCAAACAACTGGTTGGTACCCCAACACGCCAGTGCCAGCGTGGTGAGCATGACCAAGCCAATCCACAACTCGCCTTGCTTGCGAAAGCCGACCCAACGGCAGGTCAGGGCGTACACCAGCCAAAAAACCACCAACAAAGCTAACGCGGCAGCACCGGCTGACACCGGGGCCCAAGCCAAAACCTGTTTGTCTATTAAAAACGTGTTGGCATTCCACAGGTACAGCACGCAAAAGAGCGCAAAACCGCTTAACCATGTGCTGTAACTTTCCCAGTAAAACCAATGCAATTTGCCGTGGATGCGCCCTGGCTGACCCAGGTATTTTTGCGGGTTGTAAAAGCCGCCGCCATGCACCGCCCACATCTCCCCGCCCACGCCCTTGGCACGCAAGCCCTCATCCTCGGGGGTAATCAAGTTGCTGTCTAAAAAAACAAAGTAAAAAGACGAGCCAATCCAAGCGATCGCGGTGATGACATGCACCCAGCGCAACAGCAAATTGGCCCACTCCAGCAGATAAGTTTCCATAAGGGGATATTAATCGGGGTCAGATCCCGATTAATTAATTGGGATCTGACCCCGATTGTTGTAAGAGCTGAGCGGCAA
The DNA here is from genome assembly GCA_947494405.1 of Comamonadaceae bacterium. GTDB lineage: Bacteria > Pseudomonadota > Gammaproteobacteria > Burkholderiales > Burkholderiaceae_C > Limnohabitans. The sequence continues at coordinate 1,118 of CANLWQ010000244.1, forward strand.
CGGCGACGGCAATCACCTCAGGCTGTTTGCCGTTGATGCCGGCTATGCCAATGGGGCATGTCACGCGCTGCATCTCTTGCGGCGAAAAGCCTCTGTCAGCCAATCGGCGTTGAAACGTGGCCCATTTGGTGGCGCTGCCTATCAAGCCAATGAAGGGCAAGTCGTCGCGCAAACGCAGGCGTTGCAGACAGGCGGCCACCACATCCAAGTCTTGGGCATGGCTGAAACTCATGATCAGCACTTGACTGTCAGCTGCCAAATCCCCCACGGCCGAATGCACTGGGTCGCTGTGTTCGGTGTGCACTTGATCGGGCAGATCGGCAGGAAAAACTTCGTCGCGGCTGTCAATCCAGCGCACCGCAAACGGCAGGTTTGACAACACCTGCACCAAAGCCCGCCCCACATGCCCACCGCCGAACAAAGCCAAAGGCTTCAAGGCAGGCTTTAAAAGCTGGTGCAACAGGGGAAGGTCTTGGGCGGACATCGATTCAAAACCCAGCTCCACCGCGCCACCACAGCACTGCCCCAAGCTCGGCCCCAAGGCCACCCGTTGCAAAGGAGGCAGCGCCGCCAAACCTTGAAGCGCTTGGCGAGACTGGGCCATCGCCTGCCACTCCAACTGTCCGCCACCAATGGTGCCGACCTCGCCTTGGGCAAACACCGCCATCCAAGCCCCTGCTTCACGCGGTACCGAGCCGTGTGCAACCACCACCGTCACCAAAACTGCCGGTTCTGTTGCCAATCGCTGGGCCAATCGGCTCAAGAGGTTCACACCCTACCTCGGGTAATCATGGTTGTCAAAATGAATCATTGGTCGCAGAGTATGCCTTCACCCTTGATGAATGGGAGAAGCCATGCGGTTGGGGCTTATCGGTCAATTTTTGCTTGTCGCCATGGCAATGGTGTTGGCTTCATGCGCCACCAAGCCCCCCACTGCCGCTCGACCTGCACCTACTGTCCCTGCGCAAGCGCCAGCAACCAAGCCGGCAGAAGTTGCGGCTGAAACCAGAAGCGGCGCAACAGACTTGCCCAGCGCCAATGCGCCGGAGGCCGTTGCCAACAACAAAGACGCTGCACCCGCCAACCACGCGCTATCGTCTGCGCGCAACAGCGCGGACTACCGCAAAGATGCCGCTCACCACATTTACCAGCGACTGCCTGAGCGCATTTTCAAGGGCAAACTCCCGCCCATGTTGAAAGCCGTGGTGGTGGTGGATGTTCATATCGACCCATCTGGACAAGTTGGACGCATCGATTGGGTCCGCGTGCCCAAACATGCACCTGAGGTCAAGCTCGACATTGAGCAAGCCATCCGACAGTCCGCCCCGTTTCCGGCACCCAAGTACCTCAGACAAGTCAGCTTCACCGAAACATGGCTATGGCACCGCAGTGGGCGATTTCAGCTCGATACCCTCACCGAGGGGCAACTCTGAACTGACTCAGGAACCTCGGTAGGTCGAGTAACTCCAAGGGCTGACCAACAGCGGTACATGGTAGTGCTGGGTCACATCGGCAATACCAAAGTCCAAACCCACTTCGTCCAAAAAAGCGGGTTCAGGCAATGCCACACCACGCGCTACAAAATAAGCTTTCACAGCAAACACCAAGCGGTAGGTACCCGCCATTAAGTTAGCGGTAGCCAGCAGTGGTCCACCTTCATGCCTGCCATCGGCATTCAACACAAAGCGCTTGATCAAACGGATGTCTGTCCCTTGTGTGGCGTACAAAACCACCGCCATGCCAGCAGCCGGGCAACCGTGCATGGTGTCCAATACATGTGTGCTCAATCCCATGGCGCAATGACAAAGTTATAGTGACCGCTCCAGTGTAGCCGCCCGATTTTGCTAAGCCAATGACCGCCACCCACCAACTTGCCGCCATCGACCACCTGAACACCAGCAGCCATGCAGAGGCGTTGCAATGGCTGGATGGCGTTTATGAACACTCTCCTTGGGTGGCAGAGCAAGCTTTGCAGCAGCGCCCTTTTCACAGCTTGGCGCATCTGAAGTGGGTCTTGGCGCAGGTGGTCAGCAATGCGTCCAAAGAACAACAACTGGCCTTGCTGCGTGCCCACCCGGTGTTGGCGCCCAAGCCTGCGTCCGACTTGACTGCTGTCTCCCATCATGAGCAGCGCAGCTCTGGTTTGTGGCAATGCACGCCTGCGCAAGCCACGCTTTTGCAAGAACGCAATACGGCCTACCAACAACACTTCGGCTGGCCCTTCATCGTGGCCGTCAAAGGTCCGCGCGGCAA
>CANLWQ010000245.1 GCA_947494405.1 Comamonadaceae bacterium
CGTCTGCACGATGCTGCTGATTCGCCCCGCACGGGTGACAGGGCGGCGCATCGTCGCAGACACTTCGATTAATTTGAGGGGGCAGAGCAAACCGCAAGCGGCTGGCAAGTCCCCAGTCAAATTTGAGGGGACAGAGCAAACCGCAAGCGGCTGGCAAGTCCCCAAGTACTTACTTTGCCCTTGCAGCCACAATGGCTTCAGCCACATTGCGAGGAGCTTCGGTGTAGTGCTTGAATTCCATGGAATAGGTTGCACGGCCTTGAGACATGGAGCGCAAAGTGGTGGAGTAACCAAACATTTCAGACAAGGGCACTTCTGCCTTGATGGCTTTACCGCCACCCACCATGTCTTCCATGCCTTGCACCATGCCGCGGCGTGAGGACAAATCGCCCATCACGTTACCAGCGTAGTCTTCAGGCGTTTCAACTTCCACCGCCATCATGGGCTCCAAAATCACGGGACTGGCCTTGCGGCAACCTTCTTTGAAACCGAAGATGGCCGCCATTTTGAAAGCCATCTCTGAGGAGTCCACGTCGTGGTAAGAGCCAAAATGCAATGTGACTTTCACATCAACAACCGGGTAACCCGCCAATACACCTGCTGTGAGCGCTTCGATCACGCCTTTTTCAACCGCAGGGATGTATTCGCGAGGCACCACACCACCTTTGATGGCGTCGACAAACTCAAAACCTTTGCCGGCTTCGTTGGGTTCGATTTTGAACACCACGTGACCGTATTGGCCTTTACCACCCGACTGGCGAACGAACTTACCTTCGCTGTCTTCAATGGTCTTGCGAATGGTTTCGCGGTAAGCCACTTGCGGCTTGCCCACATTAGCTTCCACGCCAAACTCGCGCTTCATGCGGTCGACAATAATTTCCAAGTGCAACTCACCCATACCTGCAATGATGGTCTGACCTGATTCTTCGTCTGTTTTTACGCGGAACGAGGGATCTTCAGCAGCCAAGCGCTGTAAGGCAATACCCATTTTTTCTTGGTCAGCCTTGGTTTTGGGCTCAACAGCCTGCGCGATCACGGGCTCAGGGAAGACCATGCGCTCGAGCATCACGATGTTGTCTGGGTCGCACAAAGTTTCGCCGGTTGTAACGTCTTTCAAACCTACGCATGCGGCAATGTCACCTGCGCAAATCTCATCAACCTCTTCACGGTTGTTGGCGTGCATTTGCACGATACGACCGATACGCTCTTTTTTGCCTTTGATAGGGTTGTAAACCGTGTCGCCCTTTTTCAAAACACCAGAGTAAACACGCACAAAAGTGAGTTGACCCACAAACGGATCGGTCATCAACTTGAACGCCAATGAAGAAAATTTTTCTTTGTCGTCGGCTTTGCGGAAAACTTCCTTTTCGTCTTCATCGGTACCGCCCACAGGTGGAATATCGATGGGTGAAGGCATCAATTCAATAACCGCATCCAACATGCGCTGCACGCCTTTGTTTTTAAAGGCCGTACCGCACAGCATGGGCTGAATTTCACTGGCAATGGTGCGAACGCGCAAGCCGTGGGTTATTTCCTCTTCGGTCAAATCACCTTCTTCAAGGTATTTGTTCATCAACTCTTCAGAGGCTTCAGCTGCTGCTTCAACCATGTTTTCACGCCACTTCTTGGCTTCTTCTAACAATTCAGCAGGAATGTCTTCGAAGTTGAATTTCATGCCTTGTGAAGCCTCATCCCAAATGATGGCCTTCATCTTGCGCAGATCGACCACGCCACGGAAATGCTCTTCCGCGCCTATAGGTATCACAATAGGAACAGGACTGGCTTTCAAGCGCAATTTCATCTGGTCATAGACCTTGAAGAAGTTGGCACCAGTGCGGTCCATTTTGTTGACAAAGGCCAAACGAGGCACTCTGTATTTGTTGGCTTGACGCCAAACAGTTTCTGATTGAGGCTGAACGCCGCCAACCGCACAGTAAACCATGCATGCGCCATCCAGCACGCGCATAGAACGCTCAACCTCGATGGTGAAGTCAACGTGTCCGGGGGTGTCGATGATGTTGATGCGGTGCTCAGGGAAGGAGGAGTCCATGCCCTTCCAAAAGCAAGTTGTAGCCGCCGAGGTGATGGTGATGCCGCGCTCTTGCTCTTGCTCCATCCAGTCCATGGTGGCCGCGCCGTCGTGCACTTCACCAATTTTGTGGTTCACGCCGGTATAGAACAGGATGCGCTCGGTGGTGGTGGTTTTGCCCGCATCAATGTGGGCAGAAATACCAATGTTTCTGTAGCGCTCGATAGGAGTCTTGCGTGCCATGGTCTTAACCTCTTGGGGAATCAATTAAAAACGAAAATCGCTACACCACTTGTGATGGGGTAGCGAGCGAGTCTCAGTTTAGGGTAGCCACGCGAAAGATGTATGACATCTCGCCCACAACCCCAGCAACACAAGAGACCCGCTATGCGGGTGCTCTTAGAAGCGGAAGTGTGAAAACGCCTTGTTGGCTTCAGCCATGCGGTGAACTTCATCACGCTTTTTCATGGCGCCGCCGCGACCTTCAGCGGCCTCAAGCAGTTCGTTGGCCAAACGCAAAGCCATGGATTTTTCACCGCGTTTACGAGCGGCTTCTTTGATCCAACGCATAGACAAAGCCAAACGACGCACTGGGCGAACTTCGACAGGCACTTGGTAGTTGGCGCCACCCACACGGCGGGACTTGACCTCAACCATGGGTTTGACATTGTTGATGGCATGGCTGAAAAGCTCTAGGGGGTCTTTACCGGATTTGGATTGGATTTGCTCCAATGCACCGTAAATGATGCGCTCGGCAACGGCTTTTTTGCCGCTTTCCATGACCACATTCATGAATTTAGAGAGTTCAATGTTGCCGTATTTAGGGTCCGGCAGTATGTCCCGTTTGGGGACTTCGCGACGACGTGGCATGTTGCTTCCTTTTGGTTTCAGTTGGACATATTTGATATGTCCGCGAAGGCCATCAAGACCTCCACTTACTCGACCCGCGCGAACAACAAGTTCGCTATAACAGGTCTTGTTTTGCCAACCCAGCCAGAGCCGACAAAACACCCGATGAAAATCAGGTTTTCTTTGGGCGCTTAGCGCCGTATTTGGAACGGGACTGCTTGCGGTCTTTCACACCTTGCAAGTCGAGTGAGCCGCGCACAATGTGGTAGCGCACGCCTGGCAAATCCTTGACACGACCACCGCGTACCAACACCACAGAGTGTTCTTGCAGGTTGTGGCCTTCGCCGCCGATGTAGGAGATGACTTCAAAGCCATTGGTCAAACGAACCTTGGCGACTTTACGCAAAGCGGAGTTTGGTTTTTTAGGTGTGGTGGTGTACACGCGGGTACACACGCCGCGGCGCTGGGGCGAGTTTTGCATC
>CANLWQ010000246.1 GCA_947494405.1 Comamonadaceae bacterium
CTTAGGCAGTGGCGTCATCGTCAGCCCGCAGGGATACATCCTCACCAACAACCATGTGGTTGAAACCGCTGATGAAATTTTGGTGATGCTCAATGATGGGCGGCGTGCGCAAGCAAAAGTCATAGGCACAGACCCCGAAACTGATTTGGCTGTGCTCAAAGTCAATCTAGAAAAATTGCCCGTGATGGTGCTCAACAACTCCGAGCAACTTCAGGTTGGCGATATTGTGTTGGCCATAGGCAACCCCTTTGGCGTGGGACAAACCGTCACCAGCGGCATCGTGTCGGCACTTGGGCGCAACCAGTTGGGCATCAACACCTTCGAAAACTTCATACAAACCGACGCTGCCATCAACCCCGGCAACTCAGGTGGTGCCTTGGTCGATGTTCAGGGAAACTTGCTGGGCATTAACACCGCGATTTATTCGAAATCGGGCGGCAGCATGGGTATCGGGTTTGCCATACCCGTGAGCATTGCCAAGCAAGTGCTTGAAGGCATCGTCAAAGACGGCTTGGTCACACGTGGTTGGATTGGTGTCGAGCCCACAGAACTTACCCCAGAATTAGCGCAAACCTTTAACGTGAACCGTCAAGAGGGCGTCATCATCACTGGCGTGCTGCAGACTGGCCCTGCCTTCAAGGCCGGTGTTCGCCCAGGCGATATGTTGCTGTCCGTTAATGAACATGGTGTGCGCAATGTGGCAGAGTTGCTGGCTCAAGTCTCATTGCTCAAGCCTGGCGTTAATGCCCAGTTGAAAATTTTGCGCAAAGAAGAAGAACAATTGCTGTCGGTGACCCCTTTGCAGCGCCCCAAAGTTCGGGCAGAGCGGCGCTGATATGGTTGAGCGCACCGAATTGCTGGCGCTTTGTCATGGTTTGCTCAAGCCCGAACAGTTCAAAGACTATTGCCCCAACGGTTTGCAGGTCGAGGGTCGCCCTCAAATACAGACCATAGCTTCGGGTGTGACAGCCAGTTTGGCGTTTATTCAAGCCGCTGTCGATGCAGGCGCTGATACCTTGCTGGTCCACCATGGCTTGTTTTGGCGCAACCAAACCGGCAGCGTCACTGGTTGGCTTAAATCACGTTTGGCTTTGTTGCTGGCGCACGATATCAATTTGCTGGCCTACCACCTGCCACTGGACGCCCATGCCTCTTTGGGCAATAACGCCCAACTGGCCAATCATTTGGGCTTTCTTGTCGATGGCACTTTTGGTGAGCAGGCCTTGGGCTTTGTAGGCCAACCACAATGGCCTCTTGAAAATGCAGCGGCTTTGACGCAGTTGCTGCACAGCCGCCTGGGTAAAACGCCCGTATCGGTTGTGCCCGACCCTCATCGGCCGCTTAAGCGCATTGCTTGGTGCACAGGTGGCGCACAAAATTTATTTGAAGAAGCGATTGCCCAAGGCATAGACGCTTTCATCACCGGCGAAATTTCCGAGCCACAAGCGCATTTGGCACGCGAGACAGGTGTTGGCTTTTACGCCTGCGGTCACCATGCCACCGAGCGCTATGGGGCGCCTGCACTGGGTGCGCATCTGGCAGATCAACTGGGGTTGACACATACCTTCATTGATATCGACAACCCGGCTTGATGTCTTTGCACACATTAAAACCCCGCTCGCAAGCCGTGGCCATCACCATGGGCGACCCCGCTGGCATTGGCCCCGAAATCATCATCAAAGCCTTTGCACTGTCGCCCGAGTTGACCCAAGGGAGTTGTGTCTTTGGTGATGTGCCGACTCTGCAAAGCCAGTTGAACCAACTGGCGCCTTTGTTGCCAAGGCATTTGAAGTGTGTGTCTGTCAGGGATGTGGCCCAAGCGGGGCAAAGCTTGGCGCACCAGATACCGGTCATTCAATGCGGACCGTCGCATGCCATTGCCATGGGACAAGTCAGTGCCCAGGCAGGCGCGATGGCCGCTGCGGCCATTCGATCCGCCACGCAAGCGGCCTTCATCGGCGAAGTTGCCGCAATTGTGACGGCACCATTGAATAAAAAGGCCTTGCAACTGAGTGGCGAGGTGTTTCCTGGACACACAGAAATGCTGCAGTCTCTTGCTGCTGACCATCTGGGTTTGCCTGTCAGTAGACTGCCGGTTCGCATGATGTTGTCTTGCCCGGGGCTGAGGGTGGTGCTTGTCAGTATTCATGTGCCTTTGCGAGAAGCCATTGAGGCTGTCACACAGGAAAATGTGCTCCAAACATTTCAAGTCACGCACGACAGTTGGCTCCAACTTTATGGCTATGCGCCTCGCATGAGCGTGGCGGGGCTCAATCCCCATGCGGGAGAAGAGGGGCTGTTTGGTGAAGAAGAGATTCGTTTCATTTCGCCGGCTATTGAAAAAGCCCAAGCGCTTGGGCTGAATGTGCGAGGGCCTTATCCGCCCGACACGGTGTTTATGCATGCCCACAGCCAGCAGGGCCAAAAAGACATTGATGTCGTGGTTGCCATGTACCATGACCAAGGATTGATACCGGTGAAATTTTTGGGCCTAGAAGAGGGCGTGAACCAAACCTTGGGCCTGCCTTTTGTGCGAACCAGTCCCGACCACGGCACAGCTTTTGATATTGCTGGCAAAGGGTTGGCTGATTCCCGAAGTTTGCTGGCTGCGCTTAAGGTTGCCAATCATCACCCCCACAGCTAAATCGATCACATTGCCGTTGATCGCAAACTCTTTGAATATGAAAACCCTTTAAATAAACATCAAAGTATTCATTCAATTTTTTTATATAAATAAAACACTTATAAAAATCGCATATTTGTGGGGGGTTTTAGGTTTGGTTAGCTCGGTTAGAATGCACGACTTTACGAAAAATACATCACATTTTTGAGGTCTTACATGAGTGAAACCACTGTAGACACCAGCAAACGAACGTGGCTAATTACGTCGGGTTGTGTTGGTGCAGTTGGCGGCGTTGCAGTCGCAGTCCCATTTGTCAGTTCTTTCAGCCCCTCCGAGCGAGCCAAAGCGGCTGGCGCTGCGGTTGAAGTCGATATCGGGGAAATTAAACCAGGCGAAAAACTCACTGTTGAGTGGCGCGGTAAACCGGTTTGGATCGTCCGCCGCACGCCCGAACAACTCGACGCTTTGAAAAAAGTTGAGACGCAATTGGCTGATCCAGAATCCAAGCGCAATCCCACAGAGCTCACACCGGAATACGCAAGAAACCAAGCCAGATCCATCAAACCAGAATTTTTTGTGGGTGTTGGCATTTGCTCGCATTTGGGATGTTCCCCCAGCGACAAATTCCAAATGGGGCCACAGGCGTCATTGCCAGATGATTGGCAGGGCGGATTCTTTTGTCCCTGTCATGGCTCTACGTTTGACATGGCGGGACGCGTTTACAAAAACAAGCC
>CANLWQ010000247.1 GCA_947494405.1 Comamonadaceae bacterium
ACCGCCCACACAGTCAAGCCAATCGCGCCAAACAAGGCCAAGTCGATGATCATCATCAAGCCCACGCCCTGCCAAACAAATCTTGAATAGACATTGTGCTCAAGCCAATCATCGGGCGTGCCGTGGCCATATTTGCGTAAAGTTTCTTCATTGGCCGCTTCCACGCCATACAACTCAGCGCCTTGCCAAAAGACTTTTCGAATACCAAACACTTGCGGGCTGTGCGGGTCGTCTTCAGACTCGCATTTGGCGTGGTGTTTGCGGTGAATCGCGGCCCATGCTTTGGTGGTCATGCCCGTGGTCAGCCACAGCCAAAAGCGGAAAAAGTGCGCAGGCAACCAATGCAAATCAAGGGAGCGATGGGCTTGGTGGCGGTGTAAATAAATGGTGACCGATGCAATCGTGATGTGCGTCATGACCAAAGTGAACAACACCAACTGCCAAGCACTTAAATGCCAAGTACCGTAAGCGAGCCAATTCATCAGCACATCTAACCAAGGCCAAGAGGGCAACAACATAAGAATCCTTTAGTAAGCCTGATTTAATTTTAAGCCGCTTGCCAAACAGCCGCGAAAAAGCCGTCGGTGGCGTGACGATGCGGCCAAAGACGCAAATACAAACCATCTGCTGTACACAAACTGGCCGCTTGATCCACCTCAAGTTCACTCAACACATCGCTCACCAAAAGCGGTTTGAAATCGGGGTGGGCGGCGCTGAAAGCTTGGGCAATCTGCTCATTTTCTTCGGGCAACAAACTGCAAGTAGCGTAGACCAAGCGCCCGCCAGATTTGAGTAACTTTGCGGCGCTGTCCAAAATCGCGGCTTGCTTGACGCTGAGTTCCTCCACCGACAGGGGGGTTTGACGCCATTTCAAGTCGGGGTTGCGCCGTAACGTTCCCAAGCCGGTACATGGCGCATCCACCAGCACACGGTCCATCTTGCCGCGCAGGCGTTTGATGCGCTCATCGCGTTCGTGGGCAATGGCCACAGGATGAATATTAGACAAACCACTGCGGGCCAAGCGCGGCTTCAAAGCATCTAAGCGGTGCGCCGAGGTGTCAAACGCATACAAACGGCCGGTGTTGCGCATGGACGCGCCCAAGGCCAATGTTTTGCCCCCCGCGCCCGCGCAAAAGTCGGCCACCATCTCACCGCGCTTGGCGTCCACCAGCAAGGCCAACAGTTGTGAGCCCTCGTCTTGAACCTCGATGATGCCTTTTTCAAAAAGCGCCAGCTTGCTCAGGTTGGGCTTGGCGTTCATGCGCAAGCCCCAAGGGGAATGAGGTGTTGGCTGAACCGTGATGTTGTGCTTTTCAAGTTCGGCCTGAACGTCTGCGCGTTTGGCCAGCATGGTGTTGACACGAACATCTAGGCCAGCCGTGTGCTGCAAGCTCTCCACCAGAGGCCAAAACTCATCGCCCAATTGGGCTTGCAAAGCTTCGGCCAACCAAGGTGGCAAATTGTGTCGGTGGGGTGCCAAAAATGCGTCATCGGTAGCGGCATCGCAGTCTGCCAACCACTTGAACTCCATGTCGCTCATGGCAGCTTTCATGAAACCGCGGTCGCCATGGGTGGCTTGGGGTTGCTGCAATTTGGCTTGGGCATCTAGGTAAGCAGCCCATCCCAAAATCGCCAAGCGCCGCTCTTTCACACCAGTGCCCGATTTACCTAAGTGTTCGAACCGCAGTTTTTGTCGCAACACGTTGTAGCCAGTTTCGGCCAAGACACCACGCTCACGCGGCCCCAAGGCCATTTGTTTACGTTGGTCACGGAAGTATTTGGAAACCACGCTGTCGGCAGGGTGGTCAAAGCGAAGCAACAAACGGGTGAGTTCGGTGCAGGCGTCTAACAAGGCTTTTGGATGCATACAGTGATTATCGGCTTTGCCAGAAAGCTATATGCTTATGAGACCATGACCGACACTGATCTCTCTCCTTTGCCCACCCTCAAGCTGGGGCCTTACCGCCATTACAAGGGCATGCTGTATGAGGTGCTGGGTGTGGTTCGCCACAGCGAAACCTTGGAACCTTTGGTGCTTTACCGTGCTGAGTACGGCGAACGCGGGCTTTGGGTGCGCCCATTTGCCATGTTCACCGAAGAAGTGGTGATTGAGGGTGTTAGGCAAGCGCGCTTCACCTCGCTTTCACCTTAGGCAAACACACCTGCGGTTTCTTGCATTTGCGCCGACACCTCGCCCAAGTGGTGCATGCTGTCGCCTAAGCTGAGTTCGATTTGCGTCAAGCGTTTGAAGCAATGGCTGACGATGTACTCGTCGGTCACGCCGATACCGCCGTGCAACTGCACAGCTTCTTGACCCACATGGCGAGCAGAGCGGCCAATTTGGAATTTGGCCCGCGAAACCGCCAAGCTGCGCTCGGCCGCAGGCGCGTTGAGCTTGAGCGAAGCGTAATAGCTCATGGATCGGCCAAGCTCGAGTTGCATTTTCATATCGGCCACGCGGTGGCGCAGCGCCTGAAAGCTGGCAATCGCCACGCCAAACTGTTTGCGGGTGTTCATGTACTCCACCGTAAGGGACAGTGTTTTTTCCATCAAACCCACAGCCTCGGCGCATAAAGCAGTGGCACCCACGTCCACTGCCAATTGCAAAGCGGCCAAGCCGTCAAGGCTGATGAGATGCGCGCCGGCGTCTTTCAAGTGCAATTCACTCATGCGACTGCCGTCTTGGGTTTGGTAGGCATGCGTGGTGTCGGTGGCTGCACTGCGCGGCAACAAGAACAAAGCTTGTTTACCGTTCACTGTGGCTGGCACCAAAAAACCGTGGGCATGGTCACCGGCAGGCACCAAGCTCTTGTGGCCATTGATGTGCCAAGCCGTGCCAACTTGTTTGGCGGTGGCTTGGCATTTGTGCAGGTTGTAGCGCCCACCTTTTTCATGGTGCGCCAATACCAACAAAGCTTCGCCACCGGCCAGGCGGGGCAACCAGTCGGTTTTCAAATCGTCAGGTGCAAAAGCTTGCAATACCGAGGTGCACATCCATGCTTGGACCAAGGGCTCCATGACCATGCCACGACCCAACTCTTCCATGGCCACCATGCCCTCGGTGGGTCCCATGTTCATGCCGCCGTAGGTGTCTTGCACATACAGACCACACAAGCCCAACTCGGCCATGGCTTGGTAGGCGCTGGCAGAAAACCCGCCAGCGGCCACCACGCTGCGGCGCTCGTCAAAGCTGTAAGCCTTGTCTACCCATTTGCGAACCGCGTCGCGCAATTGCTCTTGTTCGTCAGAAAAATCAAAGTCCATGCATCACCCCAAAACAGTTTGTGCAACGATGTTGCGTTGCACTTCATTCGAGCCGCCATAAATGGTGGTCTTGCGCATATTGAAATACGTAG
>CANLWQ010000248.1 GCA_947494405.1 Comamonadaceae bacterium
GTTGCCCTGGATTTGGACACCGGCAAAATTAAGGGTCACCATCAATACCACCAAAACGATGCATGGGACTGGGATGAGGTCAGTGCGCCTGTGCTGATTGACACAGAAATCAACGGCCGCAAAGTCAAAGGTGCCGTCCATGCTGGCCGCAATGGCTACCTGTGGATGCTGGACCGTCAAGCCAGCGGCAAGATTGACTACGTGAACGGTGTTCCCTATGTCTATAACGATGTGTTCAAAAGCATAGACAAAAAGACGGGCCGCCCTACCTACGACGAGAGCAAAAAACCTGGCATGGGCAAAGCCGTGACCTTCTGTCCATCGCTGTGGGGTGGCAAAGATTGGCCCCCTGAAGCTTGGAGCCCCAAGACCAAGTTGTTCTACATCCCTGCCAACAACCACCTGTGCTCAGAGTTGCCAGCAGCAGAGGCAGCCGTCTACAAAAAGGGTGACCTCTACATTGGTTACCCGATTGACGGCGTGTTGGGCAGCTTGCGCTACCAAGACGGCAAAAAACCCAGCAGCATTGGTGAATTGCAAGCTTGGAACTTGGACACCGGAAAGATGGCCTGGTCTTACAAGTATGACCGCGCGATTTGGGCGCCTCTCTTGACCACAGGTGGCAATCTGTTGTTTGCAGGTGGTACCAACGACCGTATCTTCCGTGCGTTCGATGCCACCAACGGCAAGGTGCTGTGGCAACACAATATGCCTTCCGGTGTGACTGCGGTGCCCTCTTCTTTTGAAGTCAACGGTGAGCAGTACATTGCGGTTCAAGCCGGTTGGGGAATTGACGCAGAACGCATGCAATCCGGTATCAACGCCCTCAACAACACCAAAACTGCGGTGCCTCAAGGTGGCACGTTAATGGTGTTCAAGCTCGGGAAGTAACGCATTACATCCTCGGATGAGGGGGCCGGCATCGTCGCGGACTGCTTGGCTCCCCCACCTTTCAAGGCTGCTTAGGCAGCCTTTTTTTTCCTCCAAAAAAGGACGGTTGCAATGAATACATTTTCCTTTGTATGGCTGAGGTTGACCGTCATCAGTGCGCTGATGTTTTCCTGTTCGGTGGCCAGTGCTTTCACCTTGTCCAATGGCGAAGAGGTTCAATGCCCAGTGACCCTGAATGGCAAATCAGGTTTTGCCACAGAGATTTGGAACACTTACAGCACACCTGCTGATCGCAATCCTGAGCTGGGCCGGGCCGTAGCGGTGATGCGCTTGGATGCCAATGATTGGCCCACCATCATCTTGGATGCCCAAGCTTATGAACGAACATCCAAAGGCACTCCCGCCCAATGGGACTTTGTGTACTTCCATGAATGCGCCCACGCGCAAAAACCTGAATTGAGCGAAATTGGCGCCAACTGCTCGGCCTATTTTGATATGGACAGCCGAGGACTGATGAGTTTTTACAGTTTCAAAGAACTGGAGTCAGCCCACATGGGCATGATGAACTTGCCCATAGAGTACGGCGGATCAGGCCCGCAGTTTTGGCACCAAACTTTGCAGTGTGTGCGAAAAGGCAGAGAAGAAAAACCTTAAGTCACGTCTGCCGGTTCGAAAGCGTCGATGAATTTTTGCCGTAAATGTCGATGCACAATTTTCCCCGTGGCAGTGCGCGGCATGTCTTGGGTTTGTAAGAACACAAACTGGCGAGGACGCTTGTAGCCTGCCAAACGCTTGCTGCAAAAATCCTGCAAGACCTCGCTTTGGGCTGAGGCCCCCTCTTTCAGCACCACAGCAGCCAGCACGCTTTCGCCCCATTTGGGGTGCGGCACACCCACCACTGCAACCTCTTGTACATCGGGGTGAGAAGCGAGCACGTTTTCCACCTCGCTGGGATAAATATTTTCTCCCCCGCTGATGATCATATTGCTCTTGCGGTCTATCAGCCAGATATAGCCATCGGCATCACGCTTGGCCATATCGCCCACGGATACCCAAGCTCCATGAAAGGCTTCAGCGGTTTTTTGGGGCGATTGCCAATAGCCTTCAAACGCATAAGGTGTGCATGAAAACAATTCACCCACTTCGCCATCGGCAACTTCTTGTCTGTTGTCGTCTAGCAATTTGATTGGGCCACTGCCCGCCCATTCGCGTCCCACAGAACCGAGTTTGGTGATTTGGTCTTCGGGGCGCAGCAAAGTCACCCAGCCGGCTTCGGTGGAGCCATACAACTCATAGAGGCTGCCGTTTTCAAACAAGGTCATGATGTCGCGCTTTAAACGCTCGCTGGCCGGCGCAGATGAAATCAATAACCGCGCCACGCTTTCCAATGCGTAGCGAGCCTTAACCTCGTTGGGCAAGCCCAGCACCATGATGTAGTGTGTGGGCACCAAGGATGTGAAAGTGATGTGGTGCTGCGCCAAGTTCTTCAGCAAGCTCTCGGGGTTGAAGCTGCTGCTGTCGTCCACCACCACGCAGGCACCTAAATGGATAAACGTATTGGCGAAATACAAAGAGTTGGCATGACACAAAGGCATGACCAACAAGCCTTTGTCTTGGCGGGTGAAACCCATCTCCATGGCGGTTGCGTAAGCGACCAGGGTGCTGGCCTCGTGGCTGCGCAGCGCCCCTTTGGGCTTGCCGGTGGTACCTGAGGTGTACATCAGGGCGCATAGGCTTTGCGGGCTGACCTCAGGCCAGTCTTTGTCTGTGTAAGCGGTATTGACAACCTCTTCATAGGCCAGCCAGCCTGAGGCTGGCGGCTCGCCAAACACCACGCAGGCTTTCAAGGGCAGTTGGTGGCGAACTTCCTCTGTATGGGGTTGCAATTCATGACCGGCAATGACAGCAGTCACCTGCGCGTCTTGCATGATGTAGAGCAACTCGGGTGCTGTTAAACGGAAATTCAGCGGTACAGCCACCAAACCCGCACGCGCCAAGGCCACATAAATTTCCATCCACTCTATGCAGTTGAAAGCTAACACGGCCACGCGCTCGCCCACTTGCAAGCCTTGGGCCATCAAGCCTTTGGCCAAGCCGCTGGCGCGGTGGTCCCATTCTTTGAAAGTTAAACTTCGCCGCGAATCTAAAGTACCGACGGCTTGCGGGCGTAAACGCGCATGGCTGCGAACCATGTCAGAGATATTGAGTATTCGTCTCAAGGCTGTTGATCCTTCAATGGTTGCTAGGGTTTTCGCGGTGTTTAAGGAATCCAAGCCCACAGTATAGTATTCTGAATTCAGAATACATTCAGCGTTTTCCCTCAATTTGTCCCTCAAAAGGAAACTTATGCAAGCAGCTTCTGCGGTTGAACATTCAGTGGCCGATGTGATCGCACGTTTTTTGGTCAGTCAAGGCGTCAAAAGGGTTTATGGTTTGTGCGGCGGACACATCA
>CANLWQ010000249.1 GCA_947494405.1 Comamonadaceae bacterium
AATACATGTGCAGCGCCCGTCTCATCGGGTGCTGAATAAGTGATGTTGGAGAACGCTTCAGCGTTTTCCTCCAACTTATCGGCAGCGAGTTGTACTTGCTCGGACGACTCAATCTGTACCGTCATCAACACGCGAGTGACTTCATTTTTGACCATGTCCAAGAGTTGACCAAACAACTCGAAAGCCTCGCGTTTGTATTCTTGTTTGGGTTGCTTTTGTGCGTATCCCCGCAAATGAATACCTTGTCGCAAATAATCCAGTGAGGACAAATGCTCGCGCCAATGGCTGTCAATGTTTTGCAGCAACACGGCTCGCATAAAAGGCATAAATTGCTCAACGCCCACCTTGTTTAACTTCTCTTCAAAGCTTTGATTGGCTGCCTCTACCACTGTGCTGACGATGTCTTCATCGGTGATAGCTTGCGCGTCTTGCACTTGCTGGCTCAGGTCAACGTTCAAATGCCATTCATTGCGCAAGGCGTTTTCCAGACCCGCCACATCCCACTGCTCTTCCACAGACTCGTGGGGCACATACTGGTGGACCAAGTCGGTGAAACAACCTTCTCGCAAGCTTTGAATTTGAAAGCGTAAATCTTGCGCGTCCAAAATATCATTGCGCTGCTGGTAAATCACTTTGCGCTGGTCATTCGATACATCGTCGTACTCCAGCAATTGTTTGCGAATATCAAAATTACGCGCCTCTACTTTGCGCTGCGCACTTTCAATACTGCGCGTCACCATGCTGGCTTCAATGGCCTCGCCCTCGGGCATTTGCAATCTGTCCATGATGGCTTTGACGCGTTCACCCGCAAAAATCCGCATCAAAGAATCATCTAAGCTGAGATAAAAACGCGAAGAGCCAGGGTCTCCCTGTCGCCCTGATCGACCACGCAATTGATTGTCAATACGCCGCGATTCATGTCTTTCGGTAGCGATGATGCGCAAACCACCCACAGACTTCACTTTCTCATGGTCTTTTTGCCACAAGGCTCTTTGCTCCAGAATTTTTTGAGCCCTCAATTCTTCACTTAAAGCCTCATCCGCTTCAATGCCCGTGACGGTTTTTTCAATATTGCCGCCCAAAACAATATCGGTTCCGCGTCCCGCCATATTGGTCGCGATGGTGATGGCACCCACAACGCCAGCTTGCGCCACGATGTCTGCCTCTTTGGCATGTTGCTTGGCGTTAAGCACCTGATGCGCAAGCCCTGCCGTGGTGAGCATGCCGGACAACAATTCCGACAATTCAATAGAAGTTGTGCCCACAAGTACGGGCTGCCCTCGGCCATGGCATTCGCGAATGTCTTCAATGGCTGCTTTGTATTTCTCTTCGGTGGTTTTGTAAACCCGATCGAGTTGATCGTCACGCTTGCTGATTTTGTTGGGGGGAATGATGACGGTTTCTAAGCCATAAATTTCCTGAAACTCATAAGCCTCGGTGTCTGCCGTTCCCGTCATTCCAGACAATTTGCCGTACAAACGGAAATAGTTTTGGAAAGTGATGGAGGCCATGGTCTGGTTTTCTGCCTGTATCGTCACACCTTCTTTGGCTTCTACAGCTTGGTGCAAACCATCGCTCCAGCGGCGACCCGACATCAAGCGCCCCGTGAACTCATCCACAATCACAATCTCACCGTTTTGATTCACATAATGTTGGTCAAGGTGGTAGAGGTGCTGGGCACGAAGAGCGGCATACAAGTGATGTACCAATCCAATATGCAGTGGGTCATAAAGGGAAGCACCTGCGGGTAACAAGCCCATTTCTGACAGCACTTTCTCGGCCTTTTCATGACCCAGTTCTGTCAAATAAACCTGATGGGATTTTTCGTCCAAAGTGAAGTCGCCTGGCTTGGTAACACCTTCGCCTGTTCGCAAGTCCAATTCGCCTTCTTGGCGGGTGAGGAAAGGAACCACTTTGTTCATTGCCAAATAGGTTGCCGTGTGGTCTTCAGCCTGCCCACTGATGATGAGCGGTGTACGCGCTTCATCGATCAAGATAGAGTCCACCTCGTCGACGATGGCGTAATTGAGACCGCGTTGCACCCTGTCATGCACTTCATACACCATGTTGTCGCGCAAATAATCGAAGCCGTATTCGTTATTGGTACCGTAAGTGATATCGCATTGGTAAGCCGCTTGCTTTTCTTCTTTGCTCAGTTGGGACAAGTTGATGCCCACACTCAAGCCTAAGTATTGGTAAAGCTGACCCATCCACTGGGCGTCACGGTTAGCCAAATAGTCGTTCACGGTTACCACATGAACCCCTTTGCCGCTTAAGGCATTGAGGTAAACCGCCAAGGTGGCTGTGAGCGTCTTGCCCTCGCCGGTACGCATCTCGGCAATCTTGCCTTGGTGCAAGGCAATACCGCCCATCATTTGCACATCAAAGTGCCGCATCTTCATGACGCGCTTAGAACCTTCTCGGACCACCGCGAATGCCTCGGGCAAAAGGGCGTCCAGCGTCTCGCCCTCAGCGAAGCGCTGCTTGAACTCGATGGTTTTATGTTTTAAGGCCTCGTCGCTCAGCGATTCATAGCTGGCCTCTAGTCCATTAATGCGCTCAAGGGATTTACGAAACTGCTTAAGCAGTCGATCATTGCGACTGCCGAAGATTTGGGTCAATAGATTAAATGCCATGCCAGCGGTACGCTCGACAATGACCGGGTGGCCACGTTAAGCGTACATTCCTTATGAATAAGGCTTAATTTTAACCTCTGCATTAACCACGACATAATCCACGCATGGCAACCCCATCCTCAACTCAATCGCGATCTGCAACCCCTGTGATGGCGGCCATGGCGCAATCCGCCACCCTGTCTTCTTTGATGCAAATCAGCCAAAAGTCTCAAGCCTGTTTGAATGCCATCCACTCTCTTTTGCCGTTGGGTTTGGCAGGCCTGGTTAAGGCGGGACCTTTGGATGAACACGGTTGGTGTTTGCTGGTGCCGCACAACGCAGCAGGTGCGAAATTACGTCAATTGGTGCCTGCTTTGACGGCCCATTTACGCTCTCACAACATGGCTATTGACACTATCCGCGTGAAAGTGATTTCCCGTTAACGGTCAAACGTTTAAGGCCTGTTACTGAAGAGGCTGACGCGCGCAGCTTTTGAAGACTTCGTTGTACATACGCATGCGGTTCACCACACTTTGGTATTGCTCCCAAATGATTTCCACAATATCGCGGGTGACTCTCATAAACTCCGCATTGCAGTGGTGCCGGATGTTGTTTTCGTAAATTGGCTTTTGTTGCCACTGATTTTCTTGCATAAGAAATGCATAGTGGGTTAACTCATGTCCCAAAGCCCACAGAAACATTTCCTGTTTCCATAAGTATGTA
>CANLWQ010000250.1 GCA_947494405.1 Comamonadaceae bacterium
TCGAGTCAAAAGTACTTTTGCAAAATTCAATATAGCGTCCACTGGCATCGTCTAAGCGCTTGGTCTTGCCCAATAAATGAGAAGCTACCCACTGTGGCTCTTGGGACAAGGCTTGTTCTACGGCAAGTTCCCAGATATCGTCTAATTTAGCCCCTGCAGCAGAAAAGAATTTGACCCCGTTGTCATTGAATGGATTGTGCGAGGCACTGATGACCACGCCCAAAGAAGCTCTCAATGCACGCGTCAAATAGGCAACGCCTGGCGTGGGTATGGGTCCCAGAAGAACCACATCAACACCGGCAGAATTGAAACCAGCCTCTAAAGCTGACTCCAGCATATAGCCGGAAATCCTTGTGTCTTTACCAATGACAACTTGGGGACGTGCGTCCGAGCGTTTAAGCACTTGCCCAACAGCATGCGCCAAGCGAAGAAAAAAGTCAGGCGTGATTGGAAATTGACCCACTGTTCCACGTATGCCATCGGTACCAAAGTAAAGTCTCTTCATGCCAATCATTATCAGGTTAATAGACTGTTGTCATTGTCGCAAAAAACCTTTATCGGCCTGCCAAACCGACAGTGCCGCTATTGTTTCTGCCACAGCATGAACTCTTAAAATTTTTGCTCCTCGCTCTAAAGCCAATACAGCCGCAGCCAAACTGGGTGCCAACCGTTTCTCTACAGGCAAACCACTGACAGCTCCTAGGGAGGATTTATTGGACCAGCCAATTAACAAGGGTAAATCAAACTTAAGTAATTGCTGTTGTTTGCGCAAAATTTCAAAATTTTGAGCGACTGTTTTTCCAAAGCCGATACCGGGATCAATAAGCAAACGGCTGCGCTGAATTCCTGCATTGTCCGTCTTTGCCAATTGCTGATGAAAGAAAGCTTCTATCGAATCCATGACATCTCCCGACATGGGATTGAGTTGCATGCTGAGTGGCTCGCCATGCATATGCATCATGCAGATACCGCATTGAGATGTTGCAACAGCCTCTATAGACCCAGCTTGTCTTAAAGCCCAAACATCGTTAATTATGTCTACACCCAAATCTAAAGCTTTTGCCATAGTTTCAGGATGGTAGGTATCCACAGACAATGGAATATTCCAATTAATCAGTTGTTTCAATACACCTGAAATTCGACGCCACTCTTGTTCATGCGTCAGTGCGGCAGCGCCCGGTCGAGTAGATTCCCCACCGATATCCAATATAGAGGCACCCGCATCCACCATTTTTTCTGCATGGGCAATAGCTTGGGTATCGGTGGCGAGCGTTGTTGTATCGGAAAAAGAGTCAGGGGTCAGGTTCAAGATACCCATTACCCGTGGCTGAGAAAGATCGAGCTCGAATCGCGTCGTGCGCCACAAAGCAACATGGGGCCTAGGCCCCATGTTGTGTGTAACTAATTCCAAATTCATCAAGCTGCAGTAGGCGACGGATTCGATTGAACTGCAGGCGTACCGCCGCTGCCATCACCTGAAGGAGGCGTGCGAGGCGTCCAATCTTTTGGTGGACGAGGTGGACGCCCGGCCATGATGTCATCAAGTTGATCGCTGTCAATGGTTTCCCATTCGAGCAAGGCTTTTGCCATGGCGTGCATTTTGTCTGAGTTATCTTCAATCAAGCGACGAGCAAGTGTGTACTGTTCATCGATGATTCGACGCACCTCAGCATCAACCTTCTGCATGGTGGACTCACTCATATTGGTGGTTTTAGTGACAGACCGACCTAAAAACACTTCGCCTTCATTCTCAGCGTAGACCATAGGACCTAAAGCTTCGGTCATGCCATAACGCATCACCATGTCGCGAGCAATTTGGGTGGCTCTTTCGAAGTCATTGGAAGCACCCGTGGTCATTTGGTTCATGAACACTTCTTCAGCGATACGCCCACCAAACAACATGCTGATCTGACTCAACATATAAGTACGGTCGTAACTGTAGCGATCGGCCTCGGGCAGACTCATGGTCACACCTAAGGCTCTTCCGCGAGGAATCACTGTGACCTTGTGTACAGGGTCGCATTTGGGCAGCAACTTACCAATCAACGCATGGCCAGACTCGTGGTAAGCCGTATTGCGACGCTCTTCTTCGGGCATGACCATACTGCGCCGCTCGGGGCCCATCAATATCTTGTCCTTGGCCTTTTCAAAGTCTTGCATCTCAACCACACGTGCATTTCGACGCGCAGCCATCAAAGCAGCTTCATTGGTCAGGTTGGCCAAATCTGCACCACTCATACCTGGCGTTCCCCTGGCAATCACGCTGGGTGACACATCTTGTCCAACAGGAATCTTGCGCATATGCACATTGAGAATTTGCTCACGCCCACGAATGTCTGGCAAGGTCACGTAGACTTGTCTATCGAAGCGCCCGGGACGCAGCAAGGCGGCGTCCAAGATGTCGGGTCGGTTGGTGGCAGCCACCACAATCACACCCAAATTGGTTTCAAAGCCGTCCATTTCCACCAGCATTTGATTCAAGGTCTGTTCGCGTTCATCATTGCCGCCGCCCAAGCCAGCACCGCGTTGGCGACCCACTGCATCGATTTCATCGATAAAAATAATGCAGGGAGCGTTCTTCTTGGCGTTTTCGAACATATCGCGCACGCGGGCTGCACCCACGCCAACAAACATTTCAACAAAGTCAGAACCAGATATGCTGAAAAATGGGACCTTGGCTTCGCCTGCAATACCTTTTGCCAGCAAAGTTTTACCAGTTCCTGGAGGACCCACCAACAATAAACCGCGAGGAATACGCCCACCGAGTTTTTGGAATTTTTGCGGGTCTTTCAAAAAGTCAACAACCTCTTTGACTTCCTCTTTGGCCTCATCGCAACCGGCCACATCAGCAAAAGTCACTGTGTTGTTGTTCTCGTCAAGCATTCTGGCTTTGCTTTTACCAAAACTGAAAGCTCCGCCCTTGCCCCCGCCTTGCATTTGGCGCATGAAATAAACCCAAACGCCAATCAAAAGCAACATAGGACCCCAGCTGACCAACAAAGTCATCAGCAAAGAGCCTTCTTCACGGGGTTTGACATCAAACTTGACGTTGTTCGCGATGAGGTCGCCGACCAAGCCTCGGTCAAGGTAGGTGGCAGTAGTGCGAACTTTACGGTCGTCGGTGGTGGTGGCAATGATTTCAGTGCCGCCCTGCCCCTCTTGAATCGTTGCTGACTTGATACGTTTGCCTTTGACTTCATCTAAGAAATCAGAATAGGCCAAATACCCGTTGCCAGCCGCACCTCTTGTGTCGAATTGCTTGAAAACTGTAAAAAGTACCAAGGCAATCACTAACCAAACGGCCACTTTAGAAAACCAAGGGTTGTTCAATGCAGA
>CANLWQ010000251.1 GCA_947494405.1 Comamonadaceae bacterium
AAAATATGGGCTGCATGTGCGGCCGAGGCCTGATCGGCAAACAAGGCAATCACTTGTGAACGCAGCCATGCTTGGGCGGGCGCTGGCATACCAGGCTCACCAAACAAGGCCTGTTCTTGGTCGGTATGGGCATCGGCGTCTTCCACGGAAACGCTCAAAGCATCCAAGACCATCAAAGCATCACTCAATGTCTCCACTTGGTCTTGCGAGCACAGCAAACTCAATTCAAACATCAGACAACCGACGCTCTCACAGCCAACCACTCTTCCAAATAATGGATATTCGTGCTGCCTGCCATGAATCCTGGGTCCATCATCAGTTCGCGGTGCAGCGCAATATTGGTTTGTATGCCCTCCACCACCGTCTCACCCAAGGCTGTGCGCATACGCGCCAAAGCATGTTCGCGGCTGTCCCCATGAACAATGATTTTGCCAATCATGGAGTCGTAATAGGGCGGCACAAAGTAGTTGGTGTAAATGTGGGAGTCGACCCTGACACCCGGCCCGCCCGGGGGGTGCCACATGGTGATGCGCCCAGGCGAAGGGGTGAATTTAAAAGGGTCTTCAGCATTGACTCGACATTCGATGGCGTGGCCTTTAACCACCACTTGTCGCTGGGTGAAAGGTAACTTTTGACCAGCCGCCGTCATGATCTGGGTTTTGACAATGTCTATGCCTGTGATGAACTCGGTCACGGGATGCTCGACCTGCACGCGGGTGTTCATTTCAATGAAATAAAACTCGCCGTTTTCATACAAGAACTCAAAAGTACCGGCGCCGCGATAACCCATTTTTTTGCAAGCCGCCACGCAACGCTCACCGATGCGATCGATCAATTTACGGGCAATGCCAGGTGCGGGCGCTTCTTCAATCACCTTTTGGTGACGCCGTTGCATAGAGCAGTCACGCTCGCCCAAATACACAGCATTGCGAAAGTTGTCCGCCAAGATTTGAATCTCGATGTGCCTTGGGTTTTGTAAATATTTCTCAAGGTAGACGGCAGGATTTCCAAAAGCGGCGCCGGCTTCGGCCTTGGTGGTTTGCACCGCATGGATGAGCGCTGCCTCGTTGTGCACCACCCGCATGCCTCGACCGCCACCGCCACCAGCGGCTTTGACGATGACCGGATAGCCAACCGCTTTGGCGATGCGACGCAGCTGTGCGGGGTCGTCTGGCAATTCGCCTTCTGAGCCTGGCACGCACGGCACGCCGGCTTTGATCATGGCCTGTTTGGCTGACACCTTGTCGCCCATCATGCGAATAGACTCAGGCGTGGGGCCAATGAAGGTGAAGCCGCTTTTCTCTACCCGTTCGGCAAAGTCTGCGTTTTCACTCAAAAAACCGTAACCAGGGTGAATCGCCTCAGCATCAGTCACCTCGGCAGCGGAAATAATGGCTGGCATATTCAGGTAGCTGAGGGTGGAAGAAGCAGGGCCTATGCAGACGGCTTCCTCAGCCAATTTGACATATTTGGCTTCACGGTCGGCTTCGGAATACACCACTACCGCTTCCACACCAAGCTCTCGGCAAGCACGCTGAATTCGCAATGCGATTTCGCCCCGATTGGCGATCAATATTTTTTTAAACATGCGCTGTCGTCACTCGATATGGAAAAGAGGCTGGCCATATTCCACCGCTTGGCCGTTGTCTACCAAGATACGAGTGATGGTGCCGCTTTTGTCTGCCTCGATTTCATTCAAAATCTTCATGGCTTCAATGATGCAGATGGTTTCGCCCTCTTTGACCACGCTGCCTACCTGCACAAAGGGCTTGGCTTCTGGACTGGCAGATGCGTAAAAAGTCCCCACCATGGGTGACTTGACCACATGGCCTGATGACTCGGCTTGTTCGGCTTGTGTCAACACAACGGGTGCCACGGGAAGAGGTGCTGCCATCAAAGGGGCGGGGGCGACACCTGAGGCTTGCGCCACCACGGGCGCACCGACCGGCCCTTTGACAATACGTACCTTGCCTTCGGGCTCGGTGATTTCCAATTCAGACACATTGGATTCGGACACCAAGTCTATTAATGTTTTAAGTTTTCTTAAGTCCATAGATTTCGTAGCCTTCTGTAGTTAACAGGAGTTAAAGTTAAGCCATTGTAAAGATAACGGCCAAACCAATAAGAAGCCTAATTTACAACCAATCGGCCATTTCTTGGCTAGATAGTTTTCCTAATTTTTGCACCAACAAATCACCTCTGGCATTTAAAACCAAGGTAAAAGGCAAAGAGCCTTCAGAATTGCCCAGTTTTTTAACCAGTTCGGTCCCACCCAAACCCGCCATTCCTATGGGGTAGTTGACCGGATACTGCTTTAAAAAACGCTTAACAGCGCTGGGTTGGTCAATCGCCAATCCGACGACTTGCCAACTTTTAGACTGATTTTCTTGAAAGAAGGCGTTTAATAAAGGCATTTCTTCAACACATGGGGTACACCATGTGGCCCAAAAGTTCAACACCAAGGGTTTGCCTTGGAAGTCAGACAAACGCAATACCTGTCCATCCGCTTGGTCAAACTCAGCGCTCCATAAGGCTTGGGTTGCTTCAGGATCTAAGGTGCGGGGGCGCAACCGGGACCAGTTGACCGCTGAGCCAGCCAGTGCAGCCACCACCGCTGTACCCAGCAGTAGCCGACGCGAATTGCGCTTAGGGGAATCAGTTGGAGATTCTTGCATCACCAGAGTCTACCAAGCGGCGCACCGCCTCGGTGCTGCCCCGCCACGCCCGACCTTTGGCGTCGGCTTGCAAGGCGCCGCGCAAATCGTCATAGTCATAGACCATGAAATGCACACCTATTTCTTCATTTAAAACAGTGCAACGACTTCTCACACTCAAGGCGTCCACCATCTCCCCTTTGAAACCGTTCACCGAACTCACCTCGTAGCGAACGCCTTGGTCAATCAATCGCAGCTCAGCTGACTTGGAATCGTCACAAAACAACTGAATATAGATATCGGACAAGCGTGTAGCGGTACCACGCCAAACCGCGCCGCTTAAGTGAGGGCGAAATTCGGGCATGCGCTGCATCCACAGCAAGGCCAAAGCACGCAAAGCAGCGAGTTCCTGCGGTTGGGTGTCGGCGCAAAAAATAGCCACGTACTCGACAACAACCTCCTCGATCAATTCGTTGCTGGGCAGGGCACTGCGGGCATTCAAGCCCAACTCCCGAACAGCGCGGCGTTTGGCAGGCCCGTACTCCAAGCCTTCTTCCACAATCAGGCGAGCAGCGGTGGCAGCGATGTCTTCTTGGCTGGTGTGTTGCATAGTGAGTAATTGTGCCCTTTCAAGACAGGTGTTTTGAACCCTGGGGTTCGCCCAAGTTCATGTGCAACAGAC
>CANLWQ010000252.1 GCA_947494405.1 Comamonadaceae bacterium
AAGTCGGTGCCAGCCCTTCATCGCTGATTGCCATTCTTGAGGCCTTGCGCAGCTCGGGCAGCTTGCGTGCCGAACTGATCATCATTTAAGCCATCTCCATACAACCATGAGCGAAAACACCAACATCACCAGCGCCAAGTCGTACAACGACTTCTCGGCCTTGGGCGAACTGCGCGGCAAAGCGCAGCGCAACGATGCGAGTGCGATGCGCGAATCTGCCGAGCAATTCGAGGCTTTGTTCATACAGATGATGCTCAAGTCCATGCGCGAAGCTTCCAGCGCCATGAAAAGCGACTTGCTGAAAAACGATGCGCAAGAAACCTTTGAGGGCATGTACGACAAAGAGATTTCCATGCAAATGGCCAAGCGCAACGCCTTGGGTTTCTCCGATGTGGTGATTAAAAACCTGAGCCAACAAAAAGCGGTGCCCAGCACGTCAGAGTTACTTCAGTTGCGCCAAACTTCGACCATACAAAACGGCATGCCTTTGAACGCACCGGTGTTGCCCATGTCTTTGGCCAACAAAGCACAAGCGGCCATGGCTTTGCAGAAAAACACCTTGAAAGCTTTGCCTTTGGCGCCGGCCCTGCCGATGACACTGGGGACTGAGCCATGAGTGACTTACTTGGCATCAGCAGCACGGCGGTTGCCGCTTATCAGCGGGCCTTGGGCACGGTCAGTAACAACATTGCCAACGTCAGCACCGAGGGCTACTCACGTCAGACCTCCACCCTGGCGCAAAGTGCGCCCACCAAACAAGCCAATATGTTCTTGGGTACGGGTGTGTTGTTTTCTTCAGTCAAGCGCGCGTTCGACACGTTCGCAGAATCTAATTTACGCAACAGCAACACCGATTTAGCTACCCAAAGCCCGATGGTGGAATACACCCAAAGGGTGATGGACATCATGGGCGACGATAGCGTGGGCTTGAGCTCCGCACTGGATACGTTTTTTGAATCGGCCCGCAGTTTGTCTGTGGACCCGGCCTCAGGCGTGATGCGCACCAGTTTCTTGCGCTCTACCGAAGGCGTAGGCTCGCGTTTTGCCGAGTTGTCGGGCCAGCTGAATTTGGTGTCTGACGAAACCCGCCAAGCGCTGGAGAGTGCAGCGGGTCAACTCAACACCTTGACCGAGCAATTGTCTTTGGTGAACCAACAATTGACCAAGGGCACCTCTCTTGACAACCAACCCCCAGAGCTGCTTGACAGGCGCGACTTGCTGCTGCGTCAGATGTCTGAATACTCACGCATCAAAACCAGTTTCACATCTAACGGCATGGTGTCGGTGAGTTTGGGTACCACCATGAAACAAAGCTTGGTGGTCGACGGCATCAAGTCACGCCCTGTCGGCATGGACCCCAATTCCAACAGCAAGTTGGACATGGTGATCGATCCCTATGGCAACACCGAGCCTTTGTCGGGTGCCAGTGGTGGCACGTTTGGCGGACTCAACACCTTTATTTCGCAGGTGCTGGAACCAGCCCAAAAAAACCTCGACTTCTTGGCCCAAAGTTTTGTCGATGAAGTCAACAAGGTGCAGAAAGACGGTATCGACGGTTATGGCAATATGGGCCAGCCTTTGATGAAAATCGATGTAACCGCTGTTAACAAAGCCCAAGGCATTGGCATGGTGATCAGTGACCCCATGCGGGTGGCCACCGGTGCTTTGTTTAGGGTGACCACCAGCAACAACAACGCCAGTGATGTCAAGGCCAAGGTGGCGTACACGCCGCCCCCCGAATCCGTGGGTGTGAGCAATACCCGGCTGATCAACAACCCATTCACCTCCACACCAGTTCCGATTGAGGTTGGTGGTGGCCGCTTATTTGCGCCCGTCACCACACTGGCGGCCGGCATGGAAAACCCCGTCATTTACTTGGACAACGTCAAGCCGGGTCAACAACTTCAGTTGCTCACTCAGGATGGTCGTCATCTCATTGGCAGCGAAATGAGCATTGACGAGAAGTACCAAGTGCTCACCAAAGAAAACGGTTTCAGCGAGCCTGTCACCTTCAGTGACACCTACTTAAACAAGTCTGGCCCTGATGGCTACCTCAACACCCATGTGTTTTATGGTGCCAAAGGCAGTGTGGTCTATGCCCAGCAATTTGACCGACTGGGTCAGCCTGCAGCGCCCACGCCCACACCCGCCAAACTGGAAACCGCACACATTCAAAAATTGCAAGCGGGCACCACTGGTTTGACCTTGATTGCCGACGGCGCCATCAAACTCAACAACAACAGCCTAGGCCCCTTGGTACTGGCGGCTAACGAAACCTTGACGCCGCAAAAAGTGGCTGCTTGGCTGCAAAAAGGTGTGGACGACAGCAATATCACTGACATGCGTGTGGAGGTCTATAACCAGATTCGCTTTAACGCCTCAGCGCTGGACTACCGTAAACCGTTGTCTATCAATGGCATCAAGATAGGCACCGTTAACCAAGACGCCAAAGTCGCCAATGAGTACCAAGACCTGCCCAGCATGGTCAAAGCCATTCAAGCCGCCCAAGACAAAACCGGTGTCACAGCGCGTATTGCTGACAACGGTGATTTGATTTTGGAAAATGCCTTAGGGCATGAAGGTGAAACCATCACCTTGGGTCCCAAAGACGTCAATGGTCAATCCTCCAATGCGTTCAACCTCAACTTAAGTGGTTCCAATGGCGTGATTCAAGGTCAAGTGCGTTTGACCCGTACGTTCGGTGACCCCGCCAAGTCCGATATCCGCTTGTCCTTTGGCACATCGCCCAACGCAGGCTCACCTTTCGATTTGAGCATTGTGGGTTTGCGCACCGCCGCGTACATCGAAGGCAAAGTACCCGACGACTTGCAAGTGTTTGTGACAGGCGAGGGCAAAGCCAGCGTTGCCGCCAGTTTCGCAGGGCAACCCACAGACCCGCAGCAAAAACTGCGCGCTCAAAAATTGGTCGTGACATTTGACACCGCCGACCACTACATCATCAAAGACAGCGCCACAGGCACGGTGTTGGCAGAAAGAAATTACGACAACACGGTATTGAACCCCGTGGTCAATTACCAAGGTTTGGCGATTAAATTCACCCGTGCCCCGGATGTGGGCGACGTGTTTGAGGTGGACGGCAACCAAGACGGCTTGGGCAATAACGAAAACATGCTGGTCATGACCGATTTGGCTAAAAAAGGCGTGATTGGTAACAAAAGCTTTTCTGACTCTTACATCGATCAAGTCAATACCGTGGGCAATGCCGCACAGCAGGCCAAGATCACCCAACAAGCTTTGACCGTGGTGAATGCCCAGGCCAAGCAGTCGCGTGACAAAGTCTCTGGCGTCAACCTAGA
>CANLWQ010000253.1 GCA_947494405.1 Comamonadaceae bacterium
AATTCATGGGAACCGCCACCAAACCAGCACGGGCCAATGCCACATACATCTCCATCCACTCGATGCTGTTGTAGGCCAGCAAAGCCACGCGCTCACCCGGCTGTAAACCCTTGGCCAACAAGCCTTGCGCCAAGCCACTGGCTCTGTTGTCCCATTCTTTGAAAGTTAGCGTTCGCTTGGAGTCCAAGGTGCCTGTGGCTTGTGGACGTAAACGCGCATGGCTGCGGACCATGTCAGAGATAGTGAGTGTTCGTCGCAAGGGTAGGTATCCTTCAAAATCTAGCAGGGTTTTCGCGTGTTTCAAGGCATTCAAGTCCACAGTATAGTATTCTGAATTCAGAATACATTCAGCGTTTTCCCTCAATTCTGTTCCCAAAAAGGAAATTTATGCAAGCAGCTTCTGCGGTTGAACATTCAGTGGCCGATGTGATCGCACGTTTTTTGGTCAGTCAAGGCGTCAAAAGGGTTTATGGTTTGTGCGGCGGACACATCATGCCGGTTTGGATGCGCTTGGACGCCCACGGCATTCGCTTGATTGATGTTCGCGATGAACGCGCCGCTGTGTATATGGCGCACGCCGAGGCCGAACTCACAGGAGGGCTGGGCGTGGCCTTGGTCACCGCAGGTCCAGGCGTGACCAATGCCATCACCGGCATTGCCAATGCGCATGTGGCCCGTGCCAGTGTGTTGGTGCTCTCCGGTACATCGCCCACGGCACAAGAAAACCGTGGCGGATTGCAAGACATAGACCACACCGCCATGGTCAGTGCCATCACCCGCTATGCACGCAGCGTGCGTCACCCTGCCTTGGTTTTGCAAGAGTTAAACGAAGCAGTTTCACGTGCTTTGGGGCATGGGGCGGACAGTGGACCAGCCTACCTGGATTTCCCTGTAGACACTTTGCGCAGCGCGGTTCCTCAGGCTGTGCAGTTGCCCGAGTTTTTTATCCCACATCAAGCACCGATCAGCTCACCCTCGCCGAACGATGTAGCCCAAGCGGTAGACCTCCTGTGGAATGCCAAACGCCCCTTGTTCATCTCAGGCAGGGGTGCCAGAAAAGCGGGGCCTGCTTTGCAACAACTGCTCAGCCTGTTGGGGGCGGTGTATTTAGATACCGGTGAAAGCAAAGGCTTGGTGCCTGAAGACCACCCGTCGGTGGTGGCAGCCATGCGCGGCAGTGTGATGGGTCAAGCCGATCTGGTCATCACTGTCGGTCGTAAATTGGATTTCCAGCTGGCTTTCGGCTCACCCGCTGTGTTTGGAGACGCGAAATTTTTGCGTCTTGCCGACAACAGCGCCGAGCTACGCGACAACCGGCGCGGCGCTGTGGAGTTGCTGGCCGATGTCAATCAATCCTTGTTGGCCATCGTCGCAGCTGGCATTGGCCGTGAAGCGGCAACTGACAGGGCGTGGGCAGCAGGCTTGCGGGAACAGCATGTGCTGCGTGCCGACAAATTGCAGCAAAGCATGCGCCAGGCACCTGCGGGCTCCGACGGTTTGATGCACCCCAACCGTTTGCTGTCTGCGCTGCGCGACGCCTTGCCCGCCGACAGCGTGGTGGTCGCAGATGGCGGGGATTTTTTATCTTTCACCCGCGTGGGCTTGCCAGCCACCACTTACCTCGACCCAGGCTCCTTGGGCTGCATTGGTGTGGGCACGCCCTTTGGTGTGGCAGCCAGTTTGGTTCATACAGACAAAACCGTGGTGGTGGCCACAGGTGACGGTGCATTTGGTTTTAACGCCATGGAAATGGACACCGCGGTTCGCCACCAAGCGCCTGTGTTGATTGTGGTGGCCAACAACGGTTCTTGGGCCATAGAAGTACGCGACCAGCAAGAGACACACGGCAAAGTCGTGGGCACACGTCTGCAGTTTTCCGACTATGCCGGCATGGCCAAAAGCTTTGGTATGCATGCCCAAAGAGTTGAACGTGAAGAAGACTTGGCCCAAGCCATACAAACAGCCTTGCAAAACCGCCCCGCTCTGCTGGATGTGCTGGTCACGCCCGAGGCAGCCTCATCTGACGCAAAATCGGGGCTGGCGTGGGTGCCCGATTTGCAGGCACTGGCCGCATGGGATGATGCAGAGCGGCGTTGGCGCGATGCGCAGACCAGCCAAGCATGATCAAAACAACAGGTGTCGTTTGTGAAAATTTTGTCAGTACAACCCAATCTCGTCGAGCAAGTGCACGAGGCCATATTGCTGGAAATATCTTCTGGCAAGCTCACCCCAGGAACGCGCATTATTCAGGAGCAAATTGCCACTGAGCTGGGCGTTTCACGCCAACCCGTGCAACAAGCCTTGCTGCTGCTGCGCAACCAAGGGGTATTGAGTGACGCGCCTGGGCGTGGCTTGATCGTGGCGCCACTCGACCCTGACCATATCCGACATATGTATGACGTTCGTGCGGTGATTGAAGGTTTGGCATTCAGAAAAGCTGCCATCAACAACTCAGAAACCGCCAAGCGTGAGGGCCCCGGTTACATTCGCAAAGGTCGCCAAGCTGCGCAAAGCGGCTCTGTCAGTGAGCTGATTGCAGCCGATATGGCATTTCACCATTTTGTGTATTCGATGTCGGAAAACTTGCTGGTCGCACCCGCCATGGAAACCCACTGGACCTACACCCAACGTGTCATGGGCGAGGTGCTGATGCTGGATGAAAAACCCAGGGACATTTGGGACCAACATGAAACTTTGCTGCAAGCCATCATCAGTGGCGATGGTGCTTTGGCCGAGCAACACGCTCGCGAGCATATATTGGCCGCGGCCAATTTCATCATTGAGCGCATCTCTCCCCCTTAAGCGCTTACCAACTGTTGCGCAATTCGCGCAGCTTGGTAAAGACTGCTAGCTCATCAGGCTGGTCGGATAAATCGGGGAAATTTTTCTTCAACTCCGCCACGACTTGCTCACTGCCAAGGCGAAAAAACGTATTCACCTCAAGCTCCACACTTAAGGTGCTTACATAGGCGTGCTGCATGTCTTGACCGCTCACTTGTGTCAGCAAAGCAAGCGCCGCCGAGTTGTTTGGCTCGCGGCTCAAGGTGAAACGTAAATTGTTTTCAATGTAGTCGTGGCCGGGGTAAATCAAGGTCTGGCTGGGCAAGTGGCTCAGTTGCTGGTCAAAGGTTTGAAACAGCGCGTCCACATTGCCGCCGTTGTGGCAGTTGCCAGCACCTGCATTGAACAAGGTGTCGCCTGAAAACAAAGCGGGTTGATCGGTATGTGCAAGCAAGCAAATATGGCAATAGGTGTGGCCGGGTGTGTCCAAGGCTTCGAGCTCCACGGTTTTA
>CANLWQ010000254.1 GCA_947494405.1 Comamonadaceae bacterium
AGATGCGGGAGCGCATTGAGCTGTCCAAGGGTGGCCGCCAGTTATTGCAAGGCCGCACGGGTGACGCCCCGCTGACCCAAGAAACCGAAGGCCAAATGCTCCAGCGTGTCATGCCCGACCTGATGGGCCTGAAAAATATCATGGTCATCAACGACGAGGCCCACCATTGCTACCGCGAAAAACCCACGCCTTAGGATGACGAAGACCTCAAGGGTGATGAGAAAAAAGAGGCCGAAAAAAATAACGAAGCCGCCCGCCTGTGGATTTCTGGCCTGGAAGCGGTCAACCGCAAGCTAGGCGTCATCCGCGTGATGGACTTGTCCGCCACGCCGTTTTTCTTGAGTGGCTCGGGTTACGCCGAAGGCACCCTGTTTCCCTGGACGATGAGCGACTTCTCGCTGATGGATGCCATTGAGTGCGGCATCGTCAAGTTGCCCCGCGTGCCCGTGGCCGAAAACATTCCCGGTGAAGAAATGCCGGTGTTTCGTAACCTATGGGAGCACATCCGCAAAGACATGCCCAAAAAGGGCCGTGGCACGGGCGGCGAACTGGACCCACTCAAGCTGCCGCTGCGCCTGCAAACCGCGCTGCTGGCACTCTACGGCCACTATGAAAAGACCTACAAACTTTGGGAAGAGTGCGGCATCAAAGTGCCACCGTGCTTCATCATCGTCTGCCAAAACACCGCCATCTCCAAACTGGTCTATGACTTTGTATCGGGCTTTCATCGCCAGAACGACGATGGCACGTCTACCTTGGAAAACGGCCGCCTGGCCCTGTTCCGCAACTTTGACGATAGCACCAGCAACCCCCTGCCGCGTCCCAACACGCTGCTGATTGACAGTGAACAACTAGAAGCCGGTGATGCGCTCGATGACAATTTCCGGGGCATGGCCGCAGATGAAATTGAGCGCTTCCGGCGGGAAATTGTCGAGCGCAGTGGCGACGCCCGTTCAGGCGACAAGATCACCGACCAGGAGCTTCTGCGCGAGGTGATGAATACCGTGGGCAAAGTGGGCCAGCTGGGCGGCGGCATCCGCTGCGTGGTGTCGGTGTCCATGCTCACCGAGGGTTGGGATGCCAACACCGTCACCCACGTGTTGGGCATTCGCGCATTTGGCACCCAGTTGCTTTGCGAACAGGTCATTGGCCGGGCCTTGCGCCGCCAGTCCTATGAGTTGAATGAGGAAGGCTTGTTCAACGTTGAATATGCCGACGTATTTGGCATTCCCTTCAACTTCACGGCCAAGCCCGTAGTTGGTCCACCCCAACCACCGCGTGAGACCGTGCAGGTCAAGGCCATGCGCCCGGAGCGCGATGCGCTGGAAATCACCTTTCCCCGTGTTGAAGGCTACCGGGTCGAACTCCCCGAAGAACGCTTAAGCGCCAGCTTTACGGAAGAGTCTGTGCTGACCCTGAGCCCGACGCTGGTCGGGCCAACCATCACCCACAGCGCCGGCATCATTGGGCAGGGCATCAACCTGACCGTGGAACATCTCGGTAATGTGCGGCCGTCCACACTGCTGTTTCACCTGACGCAGCGCCTGCTCTACACCAAGTGGCGCGACCCAGGCGAAGCCCCCAAGCTGCACTTGTTTGGCCAGCTCAAGCGCATCGTCAAGGAGTGGCTAGACGCTGTGGATGACGCGGGCAAACCCAAATACCTGATCTGTAAGGGCGACACCTACGCAGCGCAGCTCATGTACCAAGAGCTAGCCGACATGGCTTGCAACAAAATTACCGCCGCCATCACCAACAAGTTCAAGGATGAGCGCCCCATCAAGGCGCTGCTCGATGCCTATAACCCCACCGGCTCCAGCGCCCATGTGCGCTTTAACACCAGCAAGACCGAGCGTTGGGAGACCAGCTCCAACCATTGCCAACTCAACTGGGTGATCTTGGACAGCGACTGGGAGGCCGAGTTTTGCCGCGTGGCCGAATCCCACCCCAAAGTGCTGGCTTACGTCAAAAACCACAACTTAGGCCTGGAAGTGCCTTACCGCTTTGGCTCGGTCATGCGCAAATACCTGCCCGACTTTGTGGTGCTGGTAGACGATGGCCACGGCCCCGCTGACCCGCTGCACCTGGTGGTAGAGATCAAAGGCTACCGTGGCGAAGACGCGATAGAAAAGAAATCGACCATGGACACCTACTGGGTTCCGGGCGTCAACCATCTGGGCAGCTATGGCCGCTGGGCCTTTGCCGAGTTCACCGAGGTGTTTCAGATTCAGGCCGACTTCAAGGCCACGGTGGACGCCGCGTTCAACGAGCTGATCGAGGGCTTGAACGCATGAGCGCCATGGCCCCCAAACCAGAGAACCTGGCAAAGCTTGTCTTTTTGATCCGTGGCGAAAAGGTACTACTTGATGCTGACCTGGCTGACCTTTATGGCGTGGCTACCAAGGTCCTGAACCAAGCTGTCAAACGAAACCTCGACCGGTTTCCTGAAGACTTCATGTTTCAGCTAACGCCAGAAGAGTGGGGCAATATGAGGTCACAAATTGTGACCTCATCCCGACGCAAGCTCAGTGCGGTTCCCTACGCCTTCACCGAGCAAGGCGTTGCCATGCTCTCCAGCGTGCTGCGCTCCCAACGCGCCGTCGAGGTCAACATCGCCATCATGCGCACCTTTGTGCAACTGCGCCGCCTGATGGACTCCAACCGCGACCTGCGGCTGCGCATTGAAGCCATGGAAACCCGTTACGACGAGCAGTTTTCGCAGGTCTTCGATGCCATCAAACAACTCATCGCCGAAGACAAAACCCGCAAGGCCAAGCCGCCCATCGGCTTTCTTTGAACCGCATTGCCCCTGTCACAACGCCTTCCGAAGAACACCATGGCC
Organism: Comamonadaceae bacterium; assembly: GCA_947494405.1. Lineage (GTDB taxonomy): Bacteria > Pseudomonadota > Gammaproteobacteria > Burkholderiales > Burkholderiaceae_C > Limnohabitans. Next base: position 2,843 of record CANLWQ010000254.1, read on the forward strand.
ACCAAATCAAGCACCAAACACGTCGAAACCCTCACGCATGACGAGGCCAAGCGCAAAAACATTCCGTCTGCCGAGCAGCAGTCCTTTGCGCAGCAGGACCAGACTGCGCCCAAGCAAATTCGCTACCCGCGCAATACCGACCTAGACCCGCAACTGGTCTGGCGCGGTAAGGACGAGCAGGACTGGAGCGACCTGGTGGTTAACGCGCCACCGCTCTACATCCAGGAAAAAGTCCACCCCAAGGTGCTGATTGACGACTTGCTGCGCACCACCAAAGAGCGCGAGCACGAGGCGGGGCAGACCACGGCAGACTTGTTCTCCGACTTCAACGGTATCCCCAAGGGCGCCGACAAAACCGAGTTTTACCAGCACGACCAAAACTGGACTAACCGCATGATTCTGGGCGACAGCTTGCAGGTGATGGCCAGCCTGGCCGAGCG
>CANLWQ010000255.1 GCA_947494405.1 Comamonadaceae bacterium
ATACAGGCCTTGGGCAATGGGCGCAGAAGCTCTGACATCACTCAAACTCACCACTGTCACAGTGCGGATTAAGCCTTCACGGCGAATAGCCACGGTGTCGCCAGTTTTGACTTCGCGGGAAGGCTTGGCGGTTTGTTGATTGACCTGAATACGGCCTTTGTTGATCTCATCCGTTGCCATAGAGCGGGTTTTATAAAAGCGCGCTGCCCACAGCCACTTATCTATACGAAGTTTGTCCATTGACGGTGATTGTGAACTATATAAAAGACCCTGTTAAGAGTAGCAACTAAACAACATTCAAAAAGTCAACAAATTTGACAGAAACGTAAAAAAAGCTAATATCCACGTCCCCTTACGGAAATTTCTTCATTTGGTTTCTGCACTTCGCGGTCACCAGTGGATAAGACACCTCCGTATTTTCTGGAGCTGATGATGGCATTCAAGATTTTGGTGACGAGTCAAAAAGGTGGTGTGGGTAAGAGCACGCTGTCAGCCAATTTGGTGGCTTATTTGAGCAGAGCCATGAATTTGGGCGTGACCCTGATCGACTGGGATCCGCATGGTTCCTCCAGCACATGGTTGAACCAAGCCCCAGATGTAGGCGCTGTTGTCAAACACATGGCTTTGCCCGTGGACCAAGGCGGCAACCGCCCAATCTTTGAAGCGCGTTTACAAATGCGCCGTGCTGCCAGCGAATGCGATATTTTGGTTTGCGATTTAACTTGGTCGGACTCTTTGGCTGGCGAGTTGATGTTTGAGTTCGACATGGTGCTGGTTCCTACCTCGGTGTCTGAAATCGAACTGGCCGCAACTTCGGGCTTTTTGAACCGCAACCGCTGGGTGTTCGAATCCGCATCCGAGCGCCGTCCTATGTTGGTGGTGTGTCCCACCCGTGTGCTCAACGAGCAACTCAACTCCGACGTGTTCACCCGCCAACGTTTCCCTGTGAGCTTTATGTTGGCGCCGCCCATTCTGGAGTCGCAGTCTGCGCGCGACTTGTTCGAGCGCGGTTACCTGATGGACGCGCAAGACATGGGTGGTGAATCTTTCCGTGAATTTGGCCAAGCCATTTGCGCCGCCCGTGAAATCCGCATGGCGCAAGTGAATCAACCGCGTAAGCCCACACCGGTGAAACTGAGCGAACAAGATGCCAGCCGTGTGCGCGTGCCCTTGGTGGCCGCCAAGCCCAGTGTGCTTGAGTCCATTCCCAACGCTTCGCAGTACTCGGTGCTGGGTCGTTACCGCCAACGCAAGGCGGCTGAAGCTGACGAAGCTCTTGTCAACTCGCGTTCCCTGTCGCAATTGGGTATTCCTGAATTCCTCAAACGTTTGGCACGCAGCAGCGCGGCCAAACTTTGAATTTAAAAACCAAAAGACCTGACCATGGCTGAAGAAAAATTTCTCGCTTTCAAAGGTTTGAAGCAGTACGACCCAGGCATGGGTTGGGCTCAGGTGCACCAGTTTGGCGATGCTTCTATTGGAAAAGAAGAAACACCCGCCATCCCCCAAGCGTCAAGTGAGGTTTTGCACGACCCCTTGCTTGGCGAACTCTTCGAGCAGCTCAACCGTCCCGCGCAAGACGATTTGGCACAAAACTGGAAAGTCATCGCAGGCAGCGTGAGTTTGCTCAGCCAGCGCATGAACCAACAACGCGAGTTGCGCAAGCGCTTGTCCACCATTGATGTGGAACTCGATGCTTTGCGCAATACGATTTTGAAAGACTTGCAAGAAATCCAACGTTCGGCAGACCAACAACTGTCAATGGCACGTCTACGTGCTGAGGTATCCTCTTTGGCGCAAGCAAGATTGGCTTCACGCTTGCGCAATTCGCCACCCTGATGCCCAAAGCACGGGTGGAGCTCCAGGAGATATCCACCCATGTTCGATTTGTCCCTCATGCTCAAGCGCGTTGAATCTATACGCGTTCCTTACCCCGTCAGATACACCACGTTCTTCATCAGCCTTGGCGGCTTTTGTCTGTATGCGCTGATCTTGATGGTCAGTGGTCAACCCAGTTGGTTGTTGCTGCTGTTTGCGGTGCTCACCGCCATAGGCGTGCATGATTTGCTGCAATCCCACCATGCGATTTTGCGCAACTACCCCATTTTGGGTCACTTGCGGTTTTTGTTGGAATTCATTCGACCTGAAATTCGCCAATATTTCATTGAAAGCGAAAACGAGGCTGCGCCTTTTTCCCGCGCACAACGCAGCTTGGTGTACTCACGCGCCAAAGGCCAATCCGACAAGCGCCCTTTTGGCACGCAACTTGATGTATGCGCTGAAGGCTTTGAATGGCTGACCCACTCGATGGCGCCAACGCACATTGCCAGCCACGACTTTCGGGTAAGGGTGGGCGGCAAGGACTGCACCCAAGCCTACGATTTGAGCTTGTTCAATGTCTCGGCCATGAGCTTTGGCGCTTTGAGTGCGAATGCCATCATGGCCTTGAACCAAGGTGCGCAGATGGGCGGCTTCGCCCATGACACGGGCGAGGGTTCGATCTCGCGTTACCACCGCATGTATGGCGGCGACCTGATTTGGGAAATTGGCTCGGGTTACTTCGGTTGCCGCGACGCGCAAGGCCGTTTTGACCCCGAGGGCTTTGCCCGCCAAGCCAGTCAGTCGCAGGTCAAAATGATTGAAATCAAACTCAGCCAAGGCGCCAAACCTGGCCATGGTGGTGTGCTGCCCGCAGCCAAAATGACGCCTGAAATTGCCGAAACGCGTGGTGTGAGTTGTGACCATGATTGCGTCTCACCCGCCTCGCACAGCGCTTTTTCTTCGCCCACCGAGTTGCTGGCCTTTGTGCAGCAACTGCGAACCTTAAGCGGCGGCAAACCCACCGGATTCAAGCTGTGTATCGGTCATCCTTGGGAGTGGTTTGCCATTGTCAAAGCCATGCTAGAGACCGGCATCACTCCCGACTTTATTGTGGTGGATGGCGCCGAAGGTGGCACGGGAGCCGCGCCTTTGGAGTTTTCCGACCACATGGGCATGCCTTTGCTGGAGGGCTTGCACTTGGTGCACAACACCTTGCGCGGGGTGAAGCTGCGCTCTGAGATTCGCTTAGGCGCCAGCGGCAAAATCATCAGCAGCTTTGACATGGTCAGGGTCTTGGCCTTGGGTGCCGACTGGTGCAACAGTGCCAGAGGGTTTATGTTCGCCTTGGGTTGCATACAAGCGCAAACCTGCCACACCGGCAACTGCCCAACGGGTGTGACCACCCAAGACCCGCAACGGCAAAT
>CANLWQ010000256.1 GCA_947494405.1 Comamonadaceae bacterium
CGTTTGGCTTGCGAGCAAGAGTTGGAGCGTGCCATCCGTTCCGAAGGGCAAGTCCTGCTGGGCTGGCGCGATGTGCCGGTGAATTTGGACATGCCCATGTCCCCCACAGTGCGGGCCAAAGAGCCGGTCATTCGCCAAGTGTTCATTGGGCGCGGCAACGATGTGATCGTGCAAGACGCGTTGGAACGCAAACTGTATGTCATTCGTAAAACCGCCAGTGCCGCCATTTCGCATCTGAACTTGAAGCACGGCAAAGAGTATTACGTGCCCAGCATGTCAAGCCGCACGATTATTTACAAAGGCTTGCTGCTGGCGGATCAAGTGGGCACTTATTACAAAGACCTGCAAGACCAGCGCTGCGTTTCCGCATTGGGCTTGGTGCACCAGCGGTTCTCCACCAACACCTTTCCCGAGTGGCCACTGGCCCACCCCTACCGTTATGTGGCGCACAACGGCGAGATCAATACTGTTAAAGGCAATTACAACTGGATGAAAGCGCGTGAAGGCGTGATGTCTTCTGCCGTGCTGGGCGCCGATTTGCAAAAGCTCTACCCCATCAGCTTTGCCGACCAGTCCGACACCGCCACTTTCGACAACTGCCTAGAGTTGCTGACCATGGCCGGCTACCCCATCAGCCAAGCCATGATGATGATGATTCCCGAGCCTTGGGAAAACCACAGCAGCATGGACCCACGCAGGCGCGCGTTCTACGAATACCACGCCGCCATGCTCGAGCCATGGGACGGTCCTGCTTCCATTGTGTTCACCGATGGCCGCCAAATTGGCGCCACCCTAGACCGCAACGGCCTGCGCCCCTCGCGCTACTGCATCACCGACGACGATTTGGTCATCATGGGCTCAGAGTCCGGTGTGTTGCCCATCCCTGAGAACAAAATTGTTCGCAAATGGCGACTGCAGCCAGGCAAGATGTTCTTGATCGACCTCGAGCAAGGCCGCATGATTGATGACGAAGAATTGAAGTCGGCTTTGGCCAACAGCAAGCCTTACAAACAATGGATTGAAAACCTGCGCATTCGTTTGGATGATGTGGCCGAGCATCCCGTGGGCCTGCCCGAACCCAGCGGCATTGCCTTGCTAGACCGTCAACAAGCGTTTGGCTACAGCCAAGAAGACTTCAAATTCCTCATGGCACCCATGGCAGCCAATGGCGAAGAAGCCTTGGGCTCTATGGGCAACGACAGCCCCTTGGCGGTTTTGTCAGACAAAAACAAATCGCTTTACAACTACTTCAAACAGTTGTTCGCGCAAGTGACCAACCCACCCATAGACCCGATCCGCGAAGCCATCGTCATGTCGCTGGTGTCGTTTGTGGGACCCAAGCCGAATTTGCTCGACATCAATCAGGTCAACCCACCGATGCGCTTGGAGGTCAGCCAACCGGTACTCGATTTCCAAGACATGGCCAAGCTGCGCCATATCGCTGACATGACCCAAGGCAAGTTCAAAAGTGCCACCTTGGACATCACTTACCCGCTGGACTGGGGTCATGAAGGCGTGGAAGCCAAACTGGCCTCGCTGCGCGCTGAAGCGGTAGACCACATCAAGAGTGGTCACAACATTCTCATCATCAGCGACCGCGCCTTGAGCGCCACCCAAGTGGCTATTCCTGCGCTCTTAGCCTTGTCAGCCATTCACCAACATCTGGTCGCCGAGGGCATGCGCACCAGTGCAGGCTTGGTGGTTGAAACTGGCAGCGCCCGTGAAGTGCATCATTTTGCTGTGTTGGCTGGTTACGGCGCTGAGGCCGTGCATCCGTATTTGGCAATGGAGTCATTGGCTGCCATGCACGCCGAGTTACCTGGCGACTTGTCTGCTGACAAAGCCATTTACAACTATGTGAAGGCGATTGGCAAAGGCTTGTCCAAAATCATGTCCAAGATGGGCGTGTCCACCTACATGTCGTATTGCGGTGCGCAGTTGTTTGAAGCGATTGGCGTCAACACCGAGACAGTGGCCAAGTACTTCACTGGCACGCCTTCGCGTGTGCAAGGCATTGGTATTTTCGAGATCGCTGAAGAAGCCATCCGCATGCACCAATCAGCTTTCAGCAACGACCCCGTTTTGGCCACCATGCTGGACGCGGGTGGCGAATACGCTTGGCGCAGCCGCGGCGAAGACCATATGTGGACGCCCGACGCCATCGCCAAATTGCAGCACAGCACGCGTGCCAACAACTTCAGCACCTACAAAGAATACGCACAAATCATCAACGACCAAAGTCGCCGGCACATGACGTTGCGCGGCTTGTTTGAGTTCAAGATAGACCCCACCAAAGCCATACCGCTAGACCAAGTCGAGCCCGCCAGCGAGATCGTCAAACGGTTTGCCACCGGCGCCATGTCCTTGGGCTCCATCTCCACCGAAGCCCACGCCACTTTGGCCGTTGCCATGAACCGCATAGGCGGCAAAAGCAACACCGGTGAGGGTGGTGAAGACCCCGCGCGCTACCGCAATGAGCTCAAAGGCATACCCATCAAAACCGGCGAGTCCTTGAAAAGCGTGATTGGCGACAAGCAAGTCGAAGTCGATATGCCTTTGCAAGCGGGCGACTCCTTGCGCTCCAAAATCAAGCAAGTCGCTTCGGGCCGCTTTGGTGTGACCGCTGAATACCTCAGCAGCGCTGACCAAATCCAAATCAAGATGGCCCAAGGTGCCAAACCTGGCGAAGGTGGACAACTGCCGGGTACCAAGGTGTCCGAGTACATCGGGTTTTTGCGTTATTCGGTGCCCGGTGTGGGCCTGATCTCCCCACCACCGCACCATGACATTTATTCCATTGAAGACCTGGCTCAGCTGATTCACGATTTGAAAAACGTCGCGCCCCATGCCGACGTCAGCGTGAAGTTGGTCTCGGAAGTGGGTGTGGGCACCATCGCTGCAGGTGTGGCCAAGTGCAAGGCCGACCATGTGGTGATTGCCGGTCACGACGGCGGCACGGGCGCCTCGCCTTGGTCGTCCATCAAGCACGCCGGCAGCCCTTGGGAAATCGGTTTGGCCGAAACCCAGCAAACCTTGGTGATGAATGGTTTGCGTGGTCGCATTCGGGTGCAAACCGATGGCCAAATGAAAACCGGCCGCGATGTGGCCATTGGCGCGCTGTTGGGTGCGGATGAATTTGGTTTTGCCACTGCGCCTTTGGTGGTGGAAGGCTGCATCATGATGCGCAAATGCCACTTGAACACCTGCCC
>CANLWQ010000257.1 GCA_947494405.1 Comamonadaceae bacterium
TCGATCTGTTCTGCCAAAAGGAAGGCAGCCAGCTAAAGACCGAGGAAACACATTTGGGCAGGTAAAGGTCAAACGAAGTGTTTGGTTCCGGCCCCAGCAGAAGCGCTGATGTTGAAGCTACTGGTGGCGTCAACTAGGCCTTATTCTCGCATGAAAGCGGGTCTTGGCTTTTGGGGAGGATTTTTTGAAGTTAAGCATCTGCTTCATTGGCGACACAAGTGCAGAGATAATCAATCGTTCAACAGCCCACACCGTGTGGCGCACAGCCCAGAGAATCCTTCCATGTCCCAATACGTTTTCACCATGAACCGCGTCGGCAAAATCGTGCCGCCCAAACGCCATATTCTTAAAGATATCTCACTGAGCTTTTTTCCGGGTGCCAAGATTGGCGTGCTGGGCTTGAACGGTTCAGGCAAGTCCACGCTGTTGAAAATCATGGCGGGTTTGGACACCGAAATCGAGGGCGAGGCCAAGCCCATGCCAGGTTTGCGAATTGGCTATTTGCCCCAAGAACCCAAATTGCGCCCCGAGCAAACCGTGCGCGAGGCCGTGGAAGGTGGCATGGAAGAAGTGCTGCATGCCAAACAACGCCTTGAAGAGGTGTACGCCGCTTACGCTGAAGAAAACGCCGACTTTGACGCGCTGGCTGCCGAGCAAGGGCAGTTGGAGGCCATCATCGCCGCCGCTGGCAGCGACAACAGCGAGCATCAACTTGAAATCGCGGCCGATGCGCTGCGTCTGCCGCCTTGGGACGCGGTGATTGAGCATTTGTCGGGTGGCGAAAAACGCCGCGTCGCGCTGTGCCAGTTATTGCTCTCTAAGCCCGACATGCTGCTTCTTGATGAACCCACCAACCACTTGGATGCTGAGTCGGTTGACTGGTTGGAGCAATTTTTAGCGCGTTTCTCAGGCACCGTGGTGGCCATCACCCACGACCGCTACTTTTTGGACAACGCCGCTGAGTGGATTTTGGAACTCGACCGAGGCCACGGTATACCTTACAAGGGCAACTACACCACTTGGTTGGAACAAAAACAAGACCGCTTAGAGAAAGAACAAAAAGGCGAAGAGGCGCGCGCCAAGGCTTTGAAGAAAGAACTTGATTGGGTGCGTCAAAACCCCAAGGGCCGCCAAGCCAAGAGCAAAGCGCGTATCGCGCGCTTTGAAGAGCTCTCCGATTTCGAATACCAAAAACGCAACGAGACGCAAGAAATTTTCATTCCCGTGGCCGAGCGCTTGGGCCATGAAGTGATCGAGTTCACCAATGTGACCAAGTCTTTTGGCGACCGCGTGCTGATTGATAACCTGAGCTTCAAAGTGCCTGCTGGTGCCATTGTGGGCATCATCGGTCCCAACGGCGCGGGTAAGTCCACGCTGTTTCGCATGATCGCTGGCAAAGAGCAGCCCGATAGCGGTGAAATCAAGTTGGGACAGACCGTCAGAATGGCGTTTGTTGACCAAAACCGCGACGATTTGGCCAACGAAAAAACTGTTTGGGAAGATGTCTCAGGCGGCTTGGACATTTTGACGGTGGGCAAATTCGAGATGGCCAGCCGTGCTTATTGCGGACGTTTCAATTTCAACGGCGGCGACCAACAAAAACGCGTCGGAACCCTGTCTGGTGGTGAGCGCGGGCGTTTGCATTTGGCCAAAACCTTGATTGCTGGCGGCAATGTGCTGATGTTGGATGAGCCGTCCAACGATTTGGATGTGGAAACCTTGCGCGCCCTCGAAGATGCTTTGCTGGAGTTCGCTGGCAGCATCATGGTCATCAGCCATGACCGCTGGTTTCTTGACCGTATTGCCACCCATATATTGGCCTGCGAAGGCGATTCGCAATGGACATTTTTTGACGGTAACTACCAAGAATACGAAGCCGATAAGAAAAAGCGTTTGGGTGAAGAAGGCGCCAAACCCAAGCGCATGCGTTATAAAGCACTTAAATAATTTCAAAAAAGTATATAAAGTATTAAAAAAAATACATATACGACAAAATCCACGGTAAAATGATAAAAAAGTGGTACTTACTGCCATTCATCTTTTTACTGTGGAGTTGTCATGAGCCATAAAGCCATACCTGATTCAAGCGACGAATACTGCGGCACCAGTTATGCCGCCAAACTGCTCAACCTGTCTGTGGGTACTGTACAAACTTTGGTTGAAAAAAACGAACTCGACGCTTGGAAAACCCAAGGCGGTCATCGCCGTATTTCGCTGCAATCTATTCGCAACTACCAAAGTCGCGCAAGCCTTTCACCCAACGCCATTTACCTAGACGGCAGGCGTCTCAAGGTTATGCTGGTCGAGGATGATGAAGTCACCCGCACCATGTTCCAAAAGCATTTCGACCAATGGGATTTGTCTATTGACGCCACCATCACCGCTTCTGCAATCGAAGCCTTGCTGGACATTTCGGTGCTCAAGCCCCAAGTGCTGATCACTGATTTGCGTATGCCAGGCATTGACGGCGTGGAAATGTTGCGCCAGTTAAACAGCCACCCTTTGTTTGCCCAAATGTCTGTCATCGTTATCACTGGTTTATCAGAAGAAGAAATTGCGCTTTACGGTGAATTACCTGCCGGCACCCATGTGCTGCGTAAACCTATAGACATGGGTTGGTTGCGAGGCTATTTCCAAGCCATGTTCAGCATGCGCCAAGGGGGAAAGCGCAGCACCCAAACGCTGCAAGCTGCGTGAGTTCTTAAGTTTTAGCCAAGGGACAATGCTCTTGTGCCTAAGGCTGGGTGCGGTTAGGCTCAGGGGCGATGAAACCTCACTATTCGTTCTGGCCCGCCCGAGTGCCACACCACATTACCCCGCCTGCCAACACCCTCTGGGATAACCTCTTTATCAGCGCACAGCGCTTCCCCCAGAAAACAGCTTTGCAGTTTTTGGGCACGGCCCTGAGTTACCAAGCTTTGGTGCACCAAGCTGAGCGGATTGCGGCTTGGTTGCAAGCCCAGGGTGTTCAAAAGGGCGACAGGGTTTTGCTGGACATGCAAAACTGCCCCCAACTGGTGGCTGCGCACTTTGGCATCTTGCGTGCCAATGCGGTGGTGGTTCCCATCAACCCGATGAACCGCGCCAAAGAGCTAGAGCACTACATCAGTGACGCCCAAGCGCGTATCGCTATCACCACGGCTGATGTGGCTGTTGAAATGGCTGCTGCCAGTGACGCCTTGCCCGCAGGCGA
>CANLWQ010000258.1 GCA_947494405.1 Comamonadaceae bacterium
ATCGGGGCGGGCATCATGAATACGTGAATGAATCGCAAACGCGGCCTCGTTCACAGGCAGCACGCCTTCAACCACATTGCCACGGTGGTCCACACGAATCAGGTTGGAGACTTTGATCTGACTGAAATGCACGCCAAACGGGTTGACCCAAAACGTGTCTGTGAACTCGGGGTCGCGAGCCGTGATGTGCCCTGCCACGCCTTCGTCAAAACCAAAACGCGAAAACAAGCGGAATGCGGCTGCCAGCATTTGTTTTCTGTGCAGGCGCTCGTCCTGCACATTGCTGAATTTTTTTGGCTGAGGCAAAGGAGGCGACATGCCGTCACCCAGTTTGTCGTGCCGTTCGTTCATGACGGAAACTTCTGCGGGTGCATTCATGGTTTTTCCTCCAGCTGCTAAAAATTCAAGGTTCTTTTGTCCACGGCCAAAGCCGCTTCTTTGGTGGCTTCACTGAGTGACGGATGCGCATGGCAGATGCGCGCAATATCTTCGGCCGACGCTTTGAATTCCATGGCCACCACCGCCTCAGATATTAACTCCGACACCTGCGGCCCCACCATGTGCACACCCAAAATTTCATCGGTGGTGGCGTCAGCCAAAAACTTCACCATGCCAGTGGTGTCGCCCAAAGCGCGGGCGCGGCCATTGGCCAAGAACGGGAAAGTGCCCGCCTTGTAAGCCACGCCATCGGCTTTGAGTTGCTGCTCGGTGCGGCCCACCCAAGCGATTTCGGGGCTGGTGTAGATGACCCAAGGGATGGTGTTGAAATTCACATGACCGTGTTGACCGGCGATGCGCTCAGCAACAGCCACGCCCTCTTCCTCGGCCTTGTGCGCCAGCATGGGGCCGCGAACCACATCGCCCACCGCCCACACGCCGGGCAAATTGGTTTTGCACTCGGCATCCACCACGATCGCGCCGCGCTCGTCAAGCTGCAAACCCACTGCATCAGGATGTAAACCCAAGGTGTTGGCCACGCGACCTATGGAGATGATGAGCTTGTCGGCGTCCAGCACCATGGCCTCGCCTTTGGCGTTGGTGTAATTCACCGTCACGCCTTTTTTGCTATTGACTATTTCGCCAACCTTCACGCCCAGCTCTATCTTCAAGCCTTGCTTATCAAATGCCTTCTTGGCTTCTTTGGCGATTTGCTCGTCCACCGCGCCTAGGAAAGTGGGCAGGCCTTCCAAAATGGTCACATCCGAGCCCAGTCGGCGCCAGACGGATCCCATTTCCAGACCGATCACACCTGAGCCTATCAAAACCAGTTTCTTGGGCACAGCGCCCAAGCGCAAAGCGCCATCATTCGACAAGATATTGACTTCGTCAAAAGGTGTGCCGGGCAAGGCGCGGGCGTTGGAGCCAGTGGCAATGATGATGTGCTTGGCCACCAGCGACTCTTCGGTTGTGCCTGTTACCTTGACTTCATAGCCCGCATCTGACTTGCTGGCAAATGCACCACGGCCATGGAAGAAGCTGACCTTGTTTTTCTTGAACAGGTAAAGAATACCGTCGTTGTTTTGTTTAACCACCGTGTCTTTGCGCGCCAGCATCTTGGCGATGTCCATCTTCACGCCGGTGGTGGTGATGCCGTGCTCAGCGAAGTGGTGGTTGGCGTGGTCGAAATGCTCAGACGACTGCAGCAAAGCCTTGGAGGGAATGCAACCCACGTTGGTGCAGGTGCCGCCGGGCGCTGGGCCACCGGCTTCGTTTTTCCACTCATCGATACAGGCCACGTTCATGCCCAGTTGCGCGGCACGAATGGCGGCGATGTAGCCACCAGGGCCAGCACCTATGACGATGACATCAAATGGTTTGCTCATCTTGTCTCCCATCAAATATCAAACAACAAACGAGCAGGATCTTCCAGCGCTTCTTTCATGGCCACCAAACCCAATACCGCTTCACGTCCGTCGATGATGCGGTGGTCATACGACATGGCGAAGTAGTTCATGGGACGCACCACCACTTGGCCGTTTTCCACCATGGCGCGGTCTTTGGTGGCGTGCACACCCAAAATAGCCGACTGGGGTGGGTTGATGATGGGGGTGGACATCATGGAGCCGAAAGTGCCGCCATTGCTGATAGAGAAAGTACCGCCGGTCATCTCTTCTATGCCCAGCTTGCCGTCCTTGGCTTTTTGGCCATATTCAGCGATTTTCTTTTCGATGTCGGCAAAGCTCATTTGGTCAGCGTTGCGCAAAATCGGCACCACCAAACCGCGTGGCGAGCCCACCGCAATACCAATATCAAAGTAGCCGTGGTAAACAATGTCATTGCCATCCACAGAAGCGTTGAGCACGGGGAACTTCTTGAGCGCGTGCACAGCGGCCTTGACGAAGAAGCTCATGAAGCCCAGCTTGACGCCATGCTCTTTTTCAAAACGCTCTTGCATGCGCTTGCGCATCTCCATGACCGGGGCCATATTGATTTCGTTGAAGGTGGTGAGGATGGCGTTGGTGGACTGCGATTGCAGCAAACGCTCGGCCACCCGCGCACGCAATCGGGTCATGGGTACACGTTGCTCGGGGCGCTCGCCCAAATCCACCAAGGGGCCGGAAACTTGCGGCAAGATTTTGGTGGGTATGCCGGTAGGTATAGCAGAGGAAACAACTGCAGCGGTGGACTGAACACCTCCCGTAACAGCGGATAAAACATCGCCCTTGGTGACGCGACCGTCTTTGCCTGTGCCTGCCACAGAGCCTGCAGCCATGCTGTTATCGGCCATCAATTTAGCGGCAGCGGGCATGGCCACGCCAGCGTGACTGGCGCTGGCCGGTGTCGATGTCGCTGCAACGGCGGCGGGAGCAGCAGGCGGCGCAGCGGGTTTGGCGACAGCCACTGGGCCTGCCGCAGAGGCGGTGGCTGTGGTGTCTATGCGGGCAATGAGTTGCTCGGCCATGACAGTCGCGCCATCGACGCAAAGGATTTCCACCAACACGCCAGCCGACGGTGCGGGAACTTCCAGCACCACTTTGTCGGTTTCGACGTCGATCAAAATTTCATCGACTGCTACCGCGTCGCCGACTTTTTTCTTCCATTGCAACAAAGTGGCTTCAGCCACGGATTCTGAGAGTTGCGGTACTTTGACTTCAATGATGCTCATGATGTGTTTATTCCTACTTGGTCAATACAAAACCCTTGAGGCGAGCAA
>CANLWQ010000259.1 GCA_947494405.1 Comamonadaceae bacterium
TGAATTTATGGCCCCATGCCCGCCCTTGGGTGCTGCGCCATCCCGAGCCTAGTTTGCGCTGCATTCCCAATGTCAGCGAAGTCGGCGAACGCATTGTGCAAGCTTGGCAAGCTGTCAACCCGCACATGCCTGTGATGCTGGGTGACACTGCGCCATCCACCGATGCGCCTCGCGCTTCTACCCAAGAATTCGCAGCATGAACCCCAGCCTTGCCAACGACGGATTGCCCGGCCGCCACGGCCTGACCGGATGGATATTTGTTGGCTTTTTGGCCAGCGTGTTTTTGGTTGTCGCCGTGCTGCGTGGCCAAGGCATGGAAATTCCGCAAGACCAAGGCCCGGTAAGTTGGCAGCGCACCCTGCGTTTTGAAGACCGTCCGAATGGCGATGTCGCCGTGATGGAAGGCCAATCCGCTGTGGAAATTACCCGCTTTGTGGGCGAGCAAGGTTTTGTGCGTGGCATCTTGCGCACCCTGTCGCGTGAGCGCATGCGCCGCGGCATTGGGTCTGGCCCCACATTCGAGCTCATCGGTCACACCGATGGACGCCTCACGCTGCTTGACCCTTCTACAGGACAACGCATCAATCTGGAATCTTTTGGCCCGACCAATATGGCGTCTTTTGCCCAATTGCAACCCGCGCCCGCATCTTCAACTTCAGTTTCAGCCTCTCAGGAGTAAGCCATGACCACCACCGCAGCGATGGATTTTGATCACGTAGAACTTCTGATAGGCAGTGTGGAGAGCGCCGCGGATGCCAACGCCAAAGCGGTGCGCAATACCGTGCTGAGTCCACGCTTTTACACCACCGACTTTGCCGCCATGGACCGCTTGAATATAGATTCGGTGCGCGCAGAGTGGGACGTCATGATGAAAGAGTACGAAGGCGACAACAACCACGACCACTTTCAACGCGACGCGCAGTTTGCTGAAGAAGTCAAAACCCTGATGCCGCAACTCTCGCCTGAGATGCGTCAAGAATTCCTAGACTTCCTTATCAGCTCGCTCACCTCCGAATTCTCCGGTTGCATTCTGTACAACGAGGTTCGCAAAAATGTCACCAACCCCGACATCAAGCAGCTCATGACTTACATGGCGCGAGATGAGTCCCGCCACGCAGGTTTCATCAACCAGTCGCTCAAAGACTTCGACTTGGGTATCGATTTGGGGCAACTCAAGCGCACCAAGTCTTACACCTTCTTCCGGCCCAAATTCATTTTTTACGCCACCTACTTGTCCGAGAAGATAGGCTACGCCCGCTACATCACTATCTACCGTCAACTGGAAAGCCATCCCGACAAACGCTTTCATCCCATCTTCCGTTGGTTCGAGCGTTGGTGCAACGACGAGTTCCGTCATGGCGAATCTTTCGCCCTCATCATGCGCTCACAACCCGAGTTGCTGCGCGGCATCAATTTGCTGTGGATTCGCTTTTTCATTGTGGCGGTCTACGCCACCATGTATGTGCGCGACCATACCCGTCCCTTGTTGCACCAAGCCATGGGCTTCAAATCAACCGAATACGACTACGAGGTGTTTCGCATCACTTCGGAAATCGCGCGTCAAGTCTTTCCCGTGGAAGTCGACATAGACCACCCTACGTTCCGCGCTTGCATGACACGCTTGGTGGATTTGTCCATCGCCAACGCCAAAGCCAAAGAACGCGGCGGTGTGATGGGCTTGTGGGGTCAAGCGACAAGCGCCCTAGGTGCTGCATGGACATTTGGCCGTTTGTATTTGTTGCCTGTGAAGCGCAACAACTTGCCCAAAGACATACGGGTTCAGCCGGCCTGGTAAAGCATTTTTAATATGACCGATTTTTTCTCCTCCAGTTTGGGCGCGGCCATGTTTGCCTTGCTCAGTTGGTGGCTGGGTACGGGTGCTATTTTGTGGCTGGTGCGACTGGCCCCGTCCAGTTTTCGCTGGAGCATGTGCGGTTTAAGCTTTTTGCTGGGCTTGGGACTGTGGACGGCCTCCATCAGCATGCGTTCGCATTCTGTTCTCAATGCCTATATTGCTTTTGTCAGTGTGATTGCCATGTGGAGTTGGCATGAAATGGCATTTCTCACCGGCTGGCTCACAGGTCCCAGGCGTGTGGCACTCGATGCGGGTTTGAATTTTCGCCAACGTTTTATTCAATCGGTGCAGGTGTTGCTGCACCATGAACTGGCTTTGATTCTCAACTTCGGCGTACTCTTGGCCCTGCAACAAGGCCAGCCCAACCACATGGCTTTGTGCACCTTTGCCCTGCTGTGGTGTATGCGCTTGAGCGCCAAGCTGAATTTATTTTTTGGCGTGCCCTTGGTGGGTGAGCAGTATTTACCCACGCATTTGCGCTATATCGGCAGCTATTTCAAACAAGCGCCTGTCAGCCTGTGTTTTTATTTCACCATGGGCGTGTCATGCATCACTTGGGGCTGGATGGTCTGGGAAGTAGCCAGCGGTTTGGTCTTGGTCAATGCCGCATGGGTGTTGTTGTCTTCACTTTTGGGCTTGGCCATCATTGAGCATTTGCTGATGGTGTTTGCCCTGCCCTTGCAAAAACTCTGGGGATGGGCCATGAAGCGCAGTCCTTATCAAAGTGCAACACCAGCAGCCGAATTACCGGTTTCTGTGGCACTGCCTAACCAAGGGGACCCCGCATGAATGCATTCAGAACCCTGGACGAGCGCAGCAGTTTCAAAGTACCGCAGCAACCGCGCCGCGCCGTCATCATCGGCAGCGGTTTTGGCGGATTGGCCGCGGCCATTCGACTCAGCGTCAAAGGCTACCAAGTTCAAATTTTCGAAAAATTAGACATGGCCGGTGGACGTGCCTATGTGCACAAACAAGACGGCTTCACCTTCGATGCGGGCCCGACCATCATCACTTTGCCCTATTTGATTGAAGAGCTGTTCACTCTGTGCGGCAAACAAATGAAAGACCACATCGACCTGCGTTTGATGTCGCCTTTCTACCGTATCCGCTTTGACGACGGCACGCATTTCGACTACAGCAACAACGAGCAAGCCATGTTGGCTGAAGTTGCCAAATTCAGCCCTGAAGATGTGCAAGGTTTTAAAAACCTGATGAAAGCCTCTGAACAATGTTTTCAGCTGGGTTTTCAGGACATGGGTTTGATTGCCTTTGACTCTGTCACCAAAATTATCA
>CANLWQ010000260.1 GCA_947494405.1 Comamonadaceae bacterium
ATTTGCCTACAAGCAGCTAAAAAAACTTCCAATGCCTTGTCGTTGTTTTGGCGATCGCTATCCACCCAGTTCCAGTCGGCAAACATCAAGATATTGGGTCTGGCCATCGCATGGCAGTGAGGACACCCAGGCAGGTCATTCAGCCAAAGACAATGTTGTGTATCTATGTCGGGTTGCAAGGTATCAGCCGACCATGTGCTGGGTTGACAAGGGGTAGCGCACTGCAAGCGGTGGATACTGCCATGGCATTCATAGACCTCCTTCGAGGCAAAGCCTGCACGTTGAAACTGACCATCCACATTGCTGGTGAAGACATGGCTGCCATGGGGTTTTTGTAAGGCCCAGCGTTTCAGTATTTCAAATCCAGCATGGGGTTGTGTGTTGCGGTACAGCTGCAGTCGGTGACCATAAAAGCCCCATGCTTGTCTGGCGTCACGTTCAAACGCTTGGGGGTTCGCCATGTCTTGAAACTGCAAACCCTTGTCACCCAAAGCAGGATAGGCCTTCCAAAAACCCGAAGTGCCCCTGAAGTCAGGCAGGCCGGAGTCCACACCCATGCCCGCGCCAGCGGTGATGAGCAAACCATCTGCAGCTTGCAAAACTGCGGATGCGGCTTGCAAGTGTGGGTGGTTGACCGCCGACATTTTCAAGGCTTGGCTTGGGACAAGCCTAGGTAGTTAGCAAGGGCAGGCAGCAAGCTTTCAGCTTTGTAAAACAACAAACGGTCATTCGCTGTCAAAACACAGGCTGGGTAGCCCGGCATGATGAAAAAGCAGGGAACTTGACGCTGTCTGGCCTGCTCAATCAAAGCCAAGGCAGAGGTGACAGCCACTTGGGTACCAATCACCAGCATCAAGCTGCAGGTGCTGACCGCGTGTTGCGCTTGCTGCCAAGTGGCCAAAGAAATATCTTCACCAAAGGCAATGACGGCTGGTTTGAGGAAGCCACCACATTCGCAAACCGCATCGCTGTGTTGCCAACGTGCCGGTTCTGGCCAGGCTTGTGAAGCACCGCACAGCAAACAATGCACATGGTCGATATTGCCGTGCAATTCCACTGTGCGTTCGCTACTGGCTTTTTGGTGCAAGCCATCCACGTTTTGTGTAATGACAGTGGTGACGAATCCAGCTTGTTGCAAAGCGGTCAGTGTCAGATGCGCCGGGTTGGCTTGTGCTTGCGTGGCAGTTTTTAAAAACCTAAAGCATGAATTCCAATACATCAACCGTGAGTACCGGTTATGCACAAAGCCAGCGTAGTTGTAGGTGGCCAAAGGCACACCGACATCAAGCCAGTCTCCACGGGTGTAGTCAGGTATGCCAGAGGCTGTGCTGATTCCTGCCCCGGTCAGCACCACGGCACCGCCTTGCGATGCGCCATCACGCAATTGCTTGGCCAAAGCTTGCACACCAGGGTCCAGAAACATCAAACGGTGCTCAATTTTGAAGAGAGCAAATACCGTCCAAATTCCCAAAAACATAGGCGCCATCAGCGAGGGAACCGAAGACAAACCATTCAAATGGGGCCAAGCCAACTCCAAGCCCAAAGTCACCAAACCAGCCAGCGCAGCCATGGGGTAGGCCTTGGCGTGACCAGGCAGCAAAGTACCTGGCAACGAGAACAACACCAAAAAGACAGTGAACCCCAGCACGATGGTGCTGCCAAGCGGGGGAGGGTAGTCTTGTGCAAAGAAAAACACCACAGCAGCCAGTGAAGCGCCCACCAATGCAAACAATGCAGCGCGTATGTTTTGCAGCAGCATGGCAGCCAATAAACACATACCCGCTAAGCACATGGACAAGGTGCTGGGTTCGTTGCGCATGCGCATAGACCAGAAGTCGCCGCCAAAATAAACCGTCACATAAATGGCGGCCCACAAAGTGACCAAAGAGGCCACACCAAGGGAGGGAAAGCCATAGCTGTAAGCGGTGCTGACCAACTTGAACCGCATGGCATAGCAAGCTGAAATGGCCATGGCCAATAGGATGGCCGACTGCATATCCCGTGACAGCAAACCCGCCCACAGCAAGCCGATGACTGCACCATCAAACAGGTTAAAGCCGTTGCCCCATTCCAGCGGGTGTTGTCGCAGCACAAAGGCACAGATGAACAAAGCCATCAATGCGCCAAGCGCCATGCCCGCCGCGCTCCAAGGTGAAAACAAGGACAGGGCCAGCAGAAACAAAAAACCTTGCAAAGGCGTGCTGAGAAACACCACCTGCGCTTGGGCGTTCAGCCAAGCTTTAGCGTAGGTTTGCCAAGGCGTTGGGGTGTCCGCCAGCATAGGGGTTTAAGCCTTAGGTGCTTTGGTCTTCAAGTGCTTGGGCACCGAGTCGAGCGCAAAAATATCTTCACGTGTTTCGCGACGACGAATGACCTCAGCCCCGTTTTTGCCCAGCAACACCACCGCAGGGCGAGGTTGAATGAACTGCATGGATTGGGTCAAGCAATAAGCGCCCACATTGGAGACCACCAATGAAGAACCCAAAGACATGGGGGGCAGCATGGCCCGTTCACGCAGCACGTCGATTTGCATGCACAAAGGACCGAAGACGGACACGGGTTGCGATCCCATCACAGCGGCTTCATCGTCAAACGCAGAAGCCTCTACGCCGTGGTCATACCAATAGGCTGTGGGTAAGAGGTTCACACCTGCGTCAACGATGACGGCATCACCACGACCGGGAATGGATTTGCGTGACACCACGGTACAGGCCATCTTCATGGCAGAGTCAATGACTGCACGACCAGGCTCAAGCATCAGCGTGGGGCGTTCGCCAAAGGCTTTGCCCGCTTTGGTCAGGCCACCAATGATGGCGTCTGCAAACGGTTCGAGGTGTCGACCTGCCCCGCCACCAAGCTCCAAGGATTCAAACGCTGGCTTGAGTCGGTTGCTAGAAGGGTAGCCGCCACCGAAGTCAGCGATGCGCACAGCGGGCAAGCCCAACTCAATCACTTTCTTGGCCACAGCCGTGAGGACCTGCGCGGTACGCGCGTAAATATCAGGGTTGACTTGGTAAGTCCCTGAGTGGTTGTGCAAGGCTTCCAAACTCAGGCAAGTGCCTGCTTTTTTCACCCGCTTGAGTGCCTCGACCGCGTCGCCGTTGTCATGGTTGAAACCAAACTTGGTCC
>CANLWQ010000261.1 GCA_947494405.1 Comamonadaceae bacterium
ACCCAGCCGTGGAAGGTGTATGTGTTGCAAGGCCAAAGCCGCGACAGTTTGGTGGAGAAGGTGTGTGCCGCCCACGACGAAATTCGCGCCAACGCAGAGTTAGCCGCAGAGTACCGCGAGCCCTACGACTATTACCCCGAAAAATGGGTCAGTCCCTTCATCGATAGACGCCGTGAAAACGGTTGGAGTTTGTACAGTTTGTTGGGCATTGCCAAGGGCGAGAAAGACAAGATGCATGCCCAGCACCAGCGCAACTATTGTTTTTTCGATGCGCCTGTGGGCCTGATGTTCACCTTGGACAAGGTCATGGGGCGCGGTTCTTTGGTGGATTACGGCATGTTTTTGCAAACCTTGATGCTTGCCGCACGCGGTCACGGCCTGCACACTTGCCCGCAAGCGGCGTGGAATGGTTTTGCCAAGATTATCTTGCCGCACATAGGTGCGACTGACAACGAAATGCTGGTCTGCGGCATGGCGCTGGGCTATGCCGATGAAAACGAGGTCGTCAACACCTTCTGCACCCCGCGTGAGAGCGTGGCCTCTTTCACCACTTGGCTGGAGTAAGCATCTGATGGTTATCACCAGCTTGCTAGACACCGATTTGTACAAATTCACCATGATGCAGGCGGTGCTGCACCAGTTCCCCGGTGCGCAGGTGAGCTACAAATTCAAATGCCGCACGCCTGGCGTGAAGTTGGCACCTTATGTGGATGAAATCCGCGCCGAAATTCGCTCACTGTGCAAGTTGCAATTCACCGAGCAAGAACTGGCTTGGATGCAAGCTATGCGTTTTATCAAAAGTGATTTCGTGGATTTTTTGGGCTTGTTTCGCCTGAACGAAAAATACATCGATGTCGTGGCTTTGCCCAATGGCGAGATCGATATTCAAATACACGGCCCTTGGCTGCACACCATTTTGTTTGAGATACCGGTGCTGGCCATTGTCAACGAGGTGTATTTCCGTAATACCCAACCCGTTCCAGACTATGTTGAAGGACGCCAGCGCTTGGACACCAAAATCGTCCAGTTGCAAGAGGCTGATTTGGGTGACCTGAAAATTGCCGACTACGGCACGCGCCGGCGTTTTTCCAAAGCCTGGCACGAAGAGGTGTTGCGGGTGTTGACCTCGCGTTTGGGCGCCGGTGCCAACGGCCGCTTTGCGGGTACCAGTAACACTCTGTTTGCCATGAAGCTGGGCCTCACGCCCTTGGGCACCATGGCGCATGAGTACTTGCAAGCCTGCCAAGCCTTGGGGCCGCGTTTGCGCGATAGCCAAGTGTTTGGTTTTGAGACTTGGGCGCGTGAATACCGTGGCGATTTAGGTATTGCTTTAAGCGATGTGTATGGCATCGAGCCTTTTTTGCGCGACTTCGATATGTATTTTTGCAAGCTCTTCGATGGCGCACGGCACGACAGCGGCGACCCCTTCACTTGGGGCGAGCGCATGATCGAGCACTATAAAAACAACCGCGTGGACCCACTCACCAAAATCTTGATCTTCAGCGATGGCTTGACTGTTCCGCGCACCATAGAGCTGTACCAGCGGTTTCGTGGGCGCTGTCAGCTCGCGTTTGGTATTGGCACCAACCTCACCAACGACCTGGGTTACGAGCCGCTGCAAATCGTCATCAAGATGGTGCAGTGCAACGGCCAGCCGGTTGCCAAGCTCTCCGATACGCCGGCCAAAAACATGTGCGAAGACACCAACTATTTAGCCTATTTGCGGCAAGTGTTTGATATTGCCCAACCCTGAGAAAACCATGAACACCCTTTTTATTGCAGTTTTTGTGATCACCTATGCAGCCATCACCTTGGAGCATCAACTTAAGCTCAATAAATCAGCGCCCGCGCTTTTGGGAGCTGGGGTGCTTTGGTCGCTTTACGCCTTGTACTTGGGCGATAACCAAGCGCTCACCCTCCACCTGAATGAATCTTTGGTGGGTACTGCACAAATCATCTTTTTTCTGATGGGTGCAATGACCATCGTGGAGGTGATCGACGCGCACAATGGTTTTGATGTCATTACCCAGCGCATACGCACACAGCGCTTGTCTACCCTGATGTGGTTGGTGGGGACAGTCACTTTTTTCTTAAGCTCCGTATTGGATAACTTGACGACCGCCATCGTCATGGTGTCGCTGATGAAAAAGCTGTTGCAAGACCGCGAAGACCGCTTGTTTTTTGCCGGCATGATTGTGATTGCCGCCAACGCAGGCGGTGCTTGGTCGCCCATTGGCGACGTGACCACCACCATGCTGTGGATTGGTGGTCAAGTTACCGCCTTGGGCATCATGAAAAATCTATTTCTGCCCTCGGTGGTCGCGGCTGTCATACCTTTGGCCATCACTGCTTGGCTGCTTCGCGGTCAAGCGGTTCATGCGCCCCCGCAGCGCAGCGCTTCAGTTTCCAAGTCTGCGGCCTTTGAGGGCAACCTCATGTTCACTTTGGGCTTGGGTATTTTGGTGATGGTCCCCGTGTTTAAAACCCTCACAGGTTTACCGCCCTTCATGGGCATATTGCTGGGGCTGGGTGTGTTGTGGGTGGTGGGTGACTTGCTGCACAAAAGCAAGGTGGAAGAGGACAAAGCCCACCTGACTTTGGCTCACGCCATGTCGCGTATAGATTTGTCGTCGCTGACTTTTTTCATAGGTATTTTGTTGTCGGTCGCTGTTTTAGAGCACACCCACATACTGTCAGATTTAGCACAATGGCTGAATGAAAACGTAGGCCGTTTAGATTTGATTGTGCTGCTGATTGGCTTTGCCAGCGCAGTGGTGGACAACGTGCCATTGGTGGCGGCCAGCATGGGCATGTACAGCTTGACCGACTATCCACCCGACAGTTTTATCTGGGAATTTATTGCTTTTTGTGCGGGCACTGGTGGCTCTATGTTGATCATCGGCTCGGCTGCAGGTGTGGCTGCCATGGGCCTAGAGAAAATCAATTTTTTCTGGTACGTCAAACACATATCGGGTTTGGCATTGGCAGGTTACTTGGCCGGTGCTTTGGTTTATGTGGTTCAGTTTAATTTGATGAGCTAAAAAGAGATGGCATTTTTGAGCGGAGCAATGGCATGAATACCGACAACTGGATGGTCGCGGCTG
>CANLWQ010000262.1 GCA_947494405.1 Comamonadaceae bacterium
CAAACCCAACAGCACCTTCCCCGATGCCTTGCTGCAAGCCGTGGTGGGCAACCCCACTGCAGACGTGGAAGTGACTTGCAGTCCCACAGGGAAAATTGAATCTGTCGATTTGGTGAAGTCCAGTGGCAACAGCGCTTGGGACCAAGCGGTGATCAATGGACTGCGCAAAACCGAGATCTTGCCGCGTGACATCGACGGCAGCGTTCCCACGCGTTTGGTGTTCAGCTTCCGGCCCCGCGACTGAGGTCAATGGCGCGGCGCTGTCACAGCCAAGCCTATGCCAATCGCCACACCTTTACCGCTTTGACTGCGCACACGCACCGGCGTTTGCATGTGCAAGGCGAGTTGTTTGACGCTGAACAAGCCCAGGCCCAAGCTTTGCGGAATATGTGATGAATTTCCGCTGTTGCCAAAAGCTTTGAAACAAGCCTCAAGCTGCGCTTGCGACATGCCCTCGCCCCTGTCTATGCACCACAGCCACAAGCGTTCTCCTTGAAGGCGTGTGCCCAACAACACTTTGCCGCCCGAGGCGCCATAGCGCAAAGCGTTAGACAGCAGATTGCGCACCAAGCGTTGCAGTGACAGCGGATGCACCCAGACGCTGCGCCGCGACAGACGCGTGTGCAGCTGCACATCGCGCATAGCCGCCAAGGCTTGGAACTCGCTCAAGGTGTCTTTCAACACCTCCCCCAGCAACACACTTTGAAATTGACTGGGGTCTATAGGCTTGGCTTGGTCTTGCGCCAAATGCCGCAAACTGTGCATGAAGTCGTCGACATATGAGGATGAGGCATAACATCTCCTTGGGCGAGATGTACGCAATTTCTGCGACCAAGACAAGACCCGCGCTAAGAATTTGCGCAGTCTTTCAGTTATGCCGTTTGTCTGCGAGAAGCTCTAAGCAAACCAAAGGCACACAACAGGCCAGCCACGGCCACGGGCATGGCCACCCAGAAAACGGTTTGCAAACCAAAGTGGGTGCTGAGAGCCGCCCCACCCAAGGCACCCACGACGCCGGTGAAACCATAGCCAATCACCGCATACAAGGCCTGCCCTCTGCCGCGCAGTCGCCCGGGGAAATGCTGCGACAGCCACGCAATGCACACCGTGTGCTGAATCGCAAAGGTGAACACATGCAAGCACTGCGCCAGCAGCAATACCCACAACAGTTGGCCAAACCCAGCCGTCAGCCCCATGCGAAAAGCCATGAGGCCTGTGCACACACACAACCAAGCCGGCAAACTCAGCCAATGCAGCCAACGGCTTTGGGTAAAGAAACCGATGATTTCAACAATGATAGAAACCGCCCACAGCACACCAATCATGTCCTTGCCGTAGCCGAGTTCATCTAAATACAAAGAGAAAAACGTGTAAAGAGCCGCATGCGACAGCACATGGAAAAACAAGGTCGCGAAAAACCACAGGGTGGGCGGTTGACGCAGTACTTTGCCAAAACCTGCTTGGGCTTCAGAGGCGTGTGCTTGCTCGCGCACATTGGGCAAACTCCACACACTTAAATTGATGGCCACCAATGTAAACACCGTCCATAAAGGAAAACCAGACATGCCATGCG
Source organism: Comamonadaceae bacterium (assembly GCA_947494405.1). Lineage (GTDB taxonomy): Bacteria > Pseudomonadota > Gammaproteobacteria > Burkholderiales > Burkholderiaceae_C > Limnohabitans. Next base: position 1,574 of record CANLWQ010000262.1, read on the forward strand.
CCTCGAACCATGCACCAGAGACAAACACTGTCACCAAAAAACCGACCGAGCCCCAAAGCCTGATGCGGCCATAACGCCGCACATCCAAAGTGCCTTGGTGGCTGACCAAATGCGCCATCGCCGCCTCGCTCATGGGCATCATGGCGCTGGTGTGGGTGAACATCAAAAACAACACCGCTGCCAACCACCAAGGTTGATTGCTGAACAAAAGCCCAACGGAGCACACCAAGGCCATGCCTGCACACCAACGCATGAGAGGCGCGCGCTCACCGCTGCGGTCGCTCAACCAGCCCCACAGATAAGGCGCAAACACGCGGGTGACGGCTTGAATGGAGGTGAGTAAGCCAATCATCCACAGGCTTAAACCCAGGTGTTTCAACCACAAAGGTAAATAGGGGTTGAAAAAACCTATGTGGGCAAAGTAACTGGCAGAGAGTGCGGCGAAAGGCACCAATTGGCGCCGCGAGACACGCGGCGCTGCGTCTGTGGTCATGGCATCAGTCGCTGCGTTGCGCGGGAATGGGCGTGAGCGGCATGACCACATCGCCACACTGCGCACGGTGGCGCAAGGCATGGTCCATCACCACCAAAGCCAGCAAGGCTTCAGCGATGGGTGTGGCGCGTATGCCCACGCAGGGGTCGTGGCGGCCCTTGGTTTGCACTTGCACCGCGTTGCCTGCGCTGTCTATGCTGTCACGCGGCGTGAGTATGGAGCTGGTGGGCTTGATGGCAATGCTCACCTCGAGATCTTGCCCGGTGCTGATGCCACCCAACACGCCGCCGGCGTTGTTGTTGGCAAAACCTTCAGGGCTCAGGCTGTCGCCGTGGGTGGAGCCGCGTTGCGCCACACTGGCAAAACCCGCACCTATCTCTATGCCCTTGACCGCGTTCAAACCCATCATGGCGTAGGCAATATCTGCATCAAGCCGGTCGTATATGGGCTGGCCCAAACCCACCGGCATGCCACGCGCCACCACGCGTATGCGCGCGCCGCAGGAGTCCCCCGCTTTGCGCAGGCTGTCCATGTAGGCTTCCAAGTGGGCTACATCGGCAATGGGCGCGTAAAACGGGTTGTGCGGCACATGCGCCCAGTCTTCAAAGCCTATGTTGTGTTCGCCCAGTTGCGTCATGCAGCCCATGAAAGTAGTGCCGAATTTTTCTTTCAGCCATTTTTTAGCGACTGCGCCAGCCGCCACTGTGGGGGCTGTGAGGCGGGCCGAAGAACGCCCGCCGCCACGCGGGTCACGCACACCGTATTTTTGCAAATAGGTGTAGTCGGCGTGGCCGGGTCTAAAGGTTTGCAGTATGTCGCTGTAGTCTTTGCTGCGCTGATCGGTGTTTTGAATCAAGAGCGCAATGGGTGTGCCGGTGGTCACGCCTTCATAGACACCGCTCAAGATTTGCACTTGGTCGGGTTCTTGGCGTTGCGTCACATGGCGGCTGGTGCCTGGGCGGCGGCGATCCAAGTCGTGCTGAATGTCAGCCTCGCTCAAAGCCATGCCCGGTGGGCAGCCGTCAATCACGCAGCCA
>CANLWQ010000263.1 GCA_947494405.1 Comamonadaceae bacterium
ACAATAACTTATTATTATGATCCCGCCACAATTCGTAAAGATGGAAGTATGCGTCGGGTTTGGCGGATACAACAGCTTAAGCAGCGTATTGCGGACGGAGAGAAATCATGTCGGATGCGAATTGAATACGACTGCAAGGAAGAACGCTACAAGATTCTTTCCGCCTCCATCCACTCCGAGCCGATGGCTGAAGGCAAAGTGATTTATTCAGAAAACAAAGATAACATTTGGACGGTCATTCCGCCCGCCTCTGCTGCTGAAACAATGTTCAAAATTGTCTGTGCCAAATAAACTACTCCATAGGACACTTCAGAGTGTGCTTAAACATACGTATTCACAATCCGTAGTTGCTTGGTCGGGCATATTTACTTCGGTAATCAGTCTCGGGCAGTTGAGCATTGGCATTACCGCAAGCGCCCTGAACTACCGCTGCGGCTTCAAGCACTCTGTTTCCACAAGCTCAATTAGCTGCGAGGGCTGCACCTCCAACCATTATTGGGAGAGAACGGTGAAATACTACTTGTTAACTGTTGTGTGCCTAATGTTCGCCAGTTGAAGTTACTTTAAAGTGATATGAGTTCACAATAAAAAGTCACATGCTTATAGTAATTGTTGACACTTCCCATATGCCCAAATAGCCCAATTACCTGGGTCATTGAGCTGATTGATCCCAATTCAAGCAAGTCCTTGTATTCGACTAGCAGGTTCTGTCATATAACCAACAGATGCAACATCGCGAGAAAACCTTTAAGGTCATTAGATGTCAAATCAAAAAGTTTGCTTGGTCATAGGTGCTGGCGATGCCACTGGTGGCGCTGTTGCCAAGCGATTTGCGCGGGAAGGTTTCACTGTTTGCGTGACCCGCAGAACCTTGGATAAGTTACAGCCATTGCTGGACCAGATTCATCATGCTGGTGGTGTTGCGCATGGGTTTGCATCAGATGCCAGAAAAGAAGATGAAGTAATTTCTCTGGTTGAACACATTGAATCTAATGTCGGTCCAATTGCGGTGTTGGTCTTCAATATTGGCGCAAATTCACCCAATAGCATCTTGACTGAGACAGCCAGGCGTTATACAAAAATGTGGGAAATGGCTTGTTTGGCAGGATTTTTGAATGGACGAGAGGTTGCCAAGCGCATGGTGACAAGAGTTTATGGTTCAGATCGAAGCACAAACGGCATCAGTCCAATAGGAACGATCATTTTCACAGGTGCTACTGCTTCTTTAAGAGGCAGTGCAAATTTCGCGGGATTTTCAGGCGGCAAGATGGCCTTGCGTGGATTAGCCCAAAGCATGGCCCGCGAATTGGGTCCTATGGGTATACATGTGGCACACACAATCATTGATGGGGCGATTGATACAGAATTCATTCGCACACTTTTCCCTGAACGTTACGCATTGAAAGACCAGGGAGGCATCCTGAATCCAGACCATATTGCAGATGCCTATTGGATGTTGCATCAACAGCCTAGAGACGCTTGGACCCACGAACTTGATTTGCGACCCTATATGGAAAAATTTTGACAACACATTGTGAAAGAAATCATGGCAAAAACATTTGACTATTTTTTTGACTTTGGCAGCCTAGCCTCTTATTTGGCTCACACACAAATGGACAAAATAAAGGCTGACACTGGAGCCAATCCCATTTACCTTCCGATACTTTTAGGTGCAGTTTTCAAGGCTACAGGCAACGTCTCTCCAGTCAGCGTCCCAGCCAAGGGTAAGTACGTTTTTGTCGACTTCAAGCGTTTTGCAGACAGCTATGGAGTTCCTTTGAACAACAACCCGTTCTTCCCAATCATCACCACAACCCTCATGCGCATGCTTACTGGTTTGCAGATGCGTTCGGATGATCAAATGCATGAATTCATGGATGTCATTTACAAAGCCATATGGGTGGACGCACTCAACCTCAACGACCCAGAGGTTGTGGGGCGCGTTTTAGGTGAGGCGCACTTTGACGCTAAGGAGCTATTTGATTTGGCCAATGAGCAAGAAACCAAAGACAGGCTCAAAGAGGTCACAACCCAGGCTGTTGATCGAGGCGTATTTGGAGCGCCTACATTTTTTGTCGGCGAGCACATGTTTTGGGGTCAGGATCGTATCGATCAGCTGAAAGCTGCACTCAAATCATAGTTACTTCTTGTTTATCTAGATGTAGACTTTAATCATGAGATTATTTGATTCAATATAACTAATGACAGATTAAACCGCTTTTGTCAGGCCTGACTTTGCGCGACTGCATCAAGGGCCTCAGGCGCATCAGCATGGGCAACACATCGCGCGCATAGCCTAAGGTGGGGTCACGCTGCCGGTCTTTTGCAAGATGGCCAGTGTCAACTCGGTCAGGTTGTCGCCATAAAAGCCCATGCCCGAACCGATGCGAATGGATAGCGTCATGGGGCGATATTGAAGCCTTGCATAGGGACCGTAATAGGGGACAACCCCTAGAGAAAGTCTCATCTAAGTTTACCAAAATAGCACGGTCGTTCGCAAATTTTTGCGCGGTGTTGAAGCACTGCCACGCAAAGCGCAGCTAACGCGGCTAAACAGAACCAAGAGGAGACAGGCGTGCAATTGCTGCAACTGCTGATCAGCGGTGTAGCCCAGGGATGCATCTACGGACTCATTGCCCTGGGTTTTGTGCTGATTTACAAGGCCACCGAGACGGTGAGCTTTGCCCAGGGCGACCTGATGATGGTGGGGGCCTTTTCAGGCTTGGCCGCCACGACGCTGCTGGGCTTTCCCTTTTGGATCGGAGTGCCTGCGGCCATCTTGGCCATGGGCATTTTTGGGATGCTGCTTGAGCGCCTGGTCATTCGTCCCATCTTGGGGCAACCGGCTTTTTCCATTGTGATGCTGACCATTGGTGTGGGCTATGTGTTGCGCGGCCTGATCACCATGATTCCAGACGTGGGTACAGACACCCACACCCTGCCCGTGCCCTATGCGGGTGAAGTTTTGCGCTTGGGCGGTTTGGTGATCGCAGCCGAGCAAATGGTGGTGATCGGCGCCACCGGCATTTTGTGCCTGAGCTTGTTTGCCATGTTCAAGTACAGCAAGCTGGGCATCGCCATGCAGGCCGCCTCGCAAAA
>CANLWQ010000264.1 GCA_947494405.1 Comamonadaceae bacterium
ACAATCCCTGGGTTTTTAGCCACTTCATCTTGAATGGTCTTGGTGACTTTGGCCAGGTTTTCATAGCTGTCATTGGTCAGCACCACGAAATTGAAAGGTCGCTCGCGAAAGGCTTGGCCCAAAGAAGGCGGGGTGATGGGAAAAGCCATCACACCCGACATGCCGCCCATGGCGGGCATCATTTCACGCGCCATGTCCAAGGTGCTGCGTTTGCGCTCCCCCCATGGCAAAGCACCTAAAAACACCGCGCCTTGGGCTACCGTGGGGTTGCCCACCACCGCAAAAAATTTATTGAACTCACTGTATTTGCGCCCGATTTTCTCCAGCATATTGACATACTTGGAGGTGTAGTCGAGGGTTGCGCCATCGGGGCCGTTGATGATGACCAAAACCACACCGCGGTCTTCCATGGGTGCCAACTCGCTCTTGGCATTGATGAACAACTGGTACGAGCCATAAGCCGCCAACAACATGACACCCACCACCAACCAACGGCGCGACAACTGCACGCTACCGAAGCGCCAAGCGGTGAGAGTCCAGCGCAATAAACGCCCGTAGCCGGAAGTCAAGCCTTCCAACAAGCGCCCCATGCCTCGGTCAAACCACGAGGGGTTGGGGTTGTGTTTTAAGAGCTTGGAACACATCATGGGCGAAAGCGACAAAGCCACCACGCCAGAGACCATCACCGAGCCGGCCAGAGCCAGTGCAAACTCGGCGAACAGTCGACCGGTACGCCCAGGCGTGAAAGCCAAGGGTGCAAACACCGCGACAAGCGTCAAGGTCATGGCGACCACCGCAAAACCAATTTCTCTCACACCCTTGATGGAAGCAGCAAACGGCTCCATTCCCTGTTCTATATAGCGGTAAATGTTCTCCAGCACCACAATGGAGTCGTCAACCACCAAGCCAATCGCCAAGACCAGCGCCAGCAAAGTGAGCGAGTTGATGGAGAAACCAAACAAGGCCATCAGCGCAAAGGTGCCTATCAGGGACACCGGTATGGTGATGAGCGGAATGATGGAGGCGCGCAAGGTGCGCAAGAAGACAAAGATGACCAAAGACACCAAGGCCGCAGCTTCAAAAATCGTGTAAAAAACAGCTTCAATGGATTTTTCGATGAACACCGAAGAATCATTGGCCACCTCAATATTGACGCCAGGTGGCAAGTTTTCTTTGATGCGCGGCATCATCGCTGTGATGGCTTTGCTCAGCTCCAAAGGGTTGGCGGTGGAGTTACGCAGCACACCCAAAGCGATCGATTCATTGCCGTTGTAGCGCACAGAATAACGCTCGGCCAAAGGGCCTTGCTCTATGCGCGCCACGTCGCGAAGTCTGATAGACATGCCGTTCACATTGCGTATAACGATATCGCCAAACTCTTCAGGCTCGCGCAAATCGGTGGCTGTGGTGATGTTGAACTCACGCATTTGGCTCTCGACCCTGCCAGCGGGAACTTCGACATTGGACTTGCGTAAAGCGTCTTCAATGTCTTGGCTGGTCAAGCGATAGGCGGCAAGTCGGTCGCTGTCTAGCCAAACCCGCATGGCATATTTGCGTTCACCAAAAATACGCACATCGGCCACACCTGGCGCGGTTTGCATCATCGGCTTGGCAATGCGGTTAGCCAAATCGGTGAGCTGCAAAGTGTTCATGGTGTCCGAACTGAAGGACAGCCAAATGACAGGGAACGCATCGGCCTCCACTTTGGCAATCACTGGCTCATCAATGCCCACAGGCAAACGCTGGCGCACCCGCGACACTTTGTCGCGCACATCAGAGGCGGCGGCATCAGGGTCGCGTGTGAGTAAAAATTTCACAGTGATCTGACTTTGCTCTTGGCGGCTGATGGAGGTGATGACATCCAAGCCCTCGACACCAGAGAGCGAGTCTTCTAAAACCTTGGTGACTTGCGACTCCACCACCGCGCTGGAAGCGCCTACATAACGGGTTTCCACTGTGACAGTGGGGTTGTCGATCTTGGGGTACTCACGTACGACCAGTCGGTTGAAGGACACCAACCCAACCAAAACAATCAGCAGTGACAAAACGGTTGCAAAAACCGGCCGACGTATCGACAACTCAGGCAATTGCATATCAGTTCCTTGACTCGGTGACACGCAAGGCCGTGCCGTCTTTTTGCAAGCGATGTTGACCTGCAACCACCACCGTATCTTCAGCGCTCAAGCCCGACAAAATTTCAACTCGCCCAGGCAGACGGGTACCTAACTTGACTTCGGTACGCAAAGACACCAACTTGGTGTCTGGCGGCAAAGGACCGGCACCGGCAACCGCCTCGGGTGCCACAGCTCTGATGACGAATTGTTTGTCGCCCATGGGGACAATGGCTTCTTCGGGAATCGACAAGGCCTCACTCTTAACCGCAAACAAGGCATTGACACGCGCAAACATGCCTGGGCGCAAAGGACCTGGAGGCGTGAATTTGTCGGCAATCAAAGCGGGCTTAGGTTGACACGCGGTATCGGGCGGCACAGGGCTGGGCGTGGCCACCGCGGGTTCCAAGGGTTTGAGTGCGGGGGCCGCACCTTTTTTGACTGAGGCACCCGATGCGCCATCATTGCGCAGCATGGCTCTGACGCTGATGGATCGACCATTGGTGTCAATCAGTGGGTCTATGGCTTCGATACGGGCTTGGTAGTTGAGGCCTGGCATAGCGTCAATGACGACTTCCACGGTTTGCTTGGCTGACAGTTTGTTTTGGTAACGCTCAGGCAAACGGAAATCAACATACAACTGGGTGAGGTCTTCCAAATTGACCATGTCAGCACCATCTTTGACATAGTCGCCTATGTTGATGGTGCGCAAACCCACCGTGCCGCTGAACGGTGCCACGATGCGCATACGCTCCCAGCGAGCACAGGTGAGCGCTACTTGGGCCTGTGCCACCTGCAAACTGGCTTGGCTTTCATCGAGCGAGCGCTGAGCAATAAAGCCTTGCGACACCAAATCTTGGTTACGCTTGTGGTTGGCCTGCGCTATAGACATTTGGGCTTGGGCTTGTTGTATTTCAGCGCGCTGCAAACTGTCGTCAAGTTGCACCAGCATTTGCCCTTTGCGTACCTGACTGCCATCGGCAAAG
>CANLWQ010000265.1 GCA_947494405.1 Comamonadaceae bacterium
GAGTCGTTGACATTGATGGCGCGGAACATCAAGCTGCCTTTGGCGGCCATTTCATTCAAGCGCAATACGCCGGTGGTGGTCTCTTCGGTCACGCCAATGATTTGCGCACCTTTGCGACTGTACCAAGTGGGATCGATGGCCAATTTGGCTTTGATGGCGTTGAAGAGGCAAACCTCTTCTTCGCTGCCGGGGTTGTTCAATAAGGACGCATCGGTTTCAGCACGCTTGCCCAAGTGCATCAGCAATGTGGCATCGCCGCCGTCGTCCAAAATCATGTTGGGGCCTTCGCCCTCAGCACCCTTGGCTGCAAACTCAAAAATGCGGTGGGTGTAATCCCAATAGTCAGTTAAGGTTTCACCTTTGTATGCAAACACAGGTGTTCCGTTGGCTACCAGCGCTGCTGCGGCATGGTCTTGGGTAGAGTAAATATTGCAAGAGGCCCAACGCACTTGCGCGCCCAAGGCTTGCAGGGTCTCTACCAGCACAGCCGTTTGAATGGTCATATGCAGTGAGCCAGTGATGCGCGCGCCTTTCAAGGGCTGGGCTTTGGCGAATTCTTGACGAATAGCCATGAGGCCGGGCATTTCTGTCTCGGCGATTTTGATTTCTTTACGACCCCAATCGGCCAAAGACATGTCGGCGACATGGAAGTCGGTGGTTTGGGTAGGTTTCAGTGATGCATTCATGTGGAAGCTCCAAAAGGTTCAGGGCCAATGACACACATGATGAAAGCACTTAGGAGAACCGAGGTGCTCACCTCACGTTGTCAGTGGGTGAGCGCGGTTGGTCGGAATTTGTCCGAGCCTCACGCCATCAAAAAATGGCGTTGCAGCGCTCCTCGGAACGTCAATATTCTAATCATCTTCTTGGCCTCTCATGGCGGGTCTTAAAAAGACCCTGAAACGAAGGCCTGTGCCAAAGGAATGTCACCTAAAATTAAGAGATGATTAACCGTGGCCTACTCATCACTATCAAGCGGCGGCTACCGCGCAACAGGCGCAATTCTTTCGATATTTATTACGTCTTTTTCTCTGTCTCGTCTTTGATTTTTTTAGTGCCCATGGCGCCTTTGCTCTATATCTTGGGCTTAGGCGACGTGGCTGTGTCGGTTTTTTGGGCTTGTTTATTTGTATTTATTGCCTTGGTGCTTTGGTTCAAAGGCATGCCTCGCTTGTGGGCTTTGTCTATTTACCAAACCAGCATCATGGGCATTATTTTGTTCAATGCTTGGCACTTGGGCGGCGTGACCTCACCGGTGATGGTTTGGCTGGGAATTGTGCCGGTCCTGCCTTTGTTTACCTTTAAATCTCGAAATGGTGTGTATTTTTGGCTGAGCGTTTCCATGCTCTCGGTGTTACTTACGTTTGTTTTTCAACTGCTGGGTTTCTTTCCAATTCAAGCCAACCAAACTTGGCAGGACTTGGCCTTGGGTGCCATGATGTACGGCCTGCTGGTTTACACCCAATGGAGCCTGATCAGGTCGGTGGACTTGATGAACCAGCAATCGGTCAAACACGTCAATCGCACCAACCTGCGTTTGAAAAAACTCTCGCACGACCTCACCGAGGCGAATGCCCACAAAGACCAATTCTTGGCCATCGTCAGCCATGAAATGCGCACACCGCTTAACGCAGTGATGGGCTACCTGAGTTTGATGAGCACCGACCAACGCATGACCCCGGACTTACAAGAGTTTGTTTCGGGCGCACAAAACTCGGCTGCGCATTTACTCACCGTCATCAATGATTTGCTGGACTACTCGCAAATTCAAAACGGCAAAATCACACTCAACCCACAGGTATTTAATTTGCACACCATGCTGCAAAAAACCCACGCTACGCTCAGTCCCCGCGCTGCTGATTTGGGTTTGAACTATCAGCTTTTCATAGAAGAGTCTGTGCCTGTGTGGGTCAAAGCCGATCAGCATCGTTTGACTCAAATTTTGATTAACCTGCTGGGCAACGCACTGAAGTTCACCGACAAAGGCCATGTCCATACCTATGTGCGCTTCGAAGCGCACAACGCTTTGGCCATGCAAGGAACGCTGAGCGTATGCGTAGAAGACACTGGCCCGGGTATTGAGGCGGCCCAACAAATACGCATCTTCGAGCCTTTTGTTCAACTCGCCCATGCCAACAGCCGATCGGCACGCGATGCCTTGCGCGGCAACGGCTTGGGTTTGAGCATCACCAACACCTTGGTGCAAAGTCATGGTGGGCGCATTGAGTTGCAAAGTACCGTGGGCAAGGGTTCTTCCTTTATTGTGAAAGTTCCCCTGCTGCTGGCACCTGCAGCGCCTAAAACCGATCCAGTTTTAGAACGCATCGATAACCGTACTGTCCATTTGTTGATTGTGGACGACCATGCGGTTAATCGCTTGGTGGCCAAAGCCACTATTTTGCGGGCGCTGCCCAATGCGGTGATTGACGAAGCCGAAGATGGCAGCAGTGGTCTGGCTCAAATGAGCAAAACCCTTTACGACTTGGTGTTGCTGGACTTGGTCATGCCTGACATGGACGGCATTGAAGTCATGCGCCGTGTCCGCAATAATTTAGCGGCTCCATTCAATAAAGTTCAAGTCATTGCGCTGACGGCCAATGTGGCCAGTGACGCCTTGAAAGCCTGCCATGATGTGGGTATCAATGAAGTGATGCCCAAGCCTTTTGACCGTCACACCCTTGTTAACCGCATCATGCATTACTGCCTACCCGAAGATAAGCCTGCCAACTCATGATTCCTTTGCTTGAAGAAGTGCGTCGCCGACGCACTTTTGCCATCATCTCCCACCCCGACGCGGGCAAAACCACCCTCACCGAAAAGCTGCTGCTGTTTTCCGGTGCGATTCAAATCGCGGGTTCGGTTAAAGCACGCAAGGCCTCGCGCCACGCTACATCCGACTGGATGGAAATTGAAAAGCAACGCGGCATTTCGGTGGCTTCGTCTGTGATGCAAATGCTTTACCGCGAGCATGTGATCAACCTGCTGGATACCCCGGGCCACAAAGATTTTTCGGAAGATACCTACCGCGTACTCACCGCTGTGGACTCGGCCTTGATGGTGATTGACGCGGCCAATGGTGTGGAAGCGCAAACC
>CANLWQ010000266.1 GCA_947494405.1 Comamonadaceae bacterium
AACTTCCGAAGCGATCAGTTCTACTTTGATTTTTTCGCCGGTTGACACGCGATACTGCTTGCCACCAGTTTTTATGACTGCGTACATACGAACCTCTGAAAGAAAAGACTCTTAACCGCCAACCAATTTGAGCGGAGCCAAAGATTTTAGCACGTACAAGGGTTTTGTCACTCTTTTTATACTCTAAGCAGACTTTGGCTCCCTATAATTCAGTTATAAAACCTTATATAGACCACCTTGTCCAGCCCTAACAACCCCTCTTCCTCGGCTTTTTCCGGCCTGATCGCCCCAGACATGGCGGCGGTGGACCGGTTGATCAGTGACAGGCTGAGTTCCAGCGTACCCTTGGTGGGGCAAGTAGCCCAACACATCATCACCTCCGGCGGCAAGCGTTTACGCCCCGTGCTGCTGCTGTTGATGTCTGGCGCTTTGGGCTACAAGGGAGACGACCATTTCAAGTTGGCGGCCGTGGTGGAGTTCATACACACCGCCACCTTGCTGCATGACGATGTGGTGGATGATTCGGGCATGCGGCGCGGCAAAGCCACCGCCAACGCCATGTTTGGCAACCCTGCCAGCGTGTTGGTGGGTGATTTTTTGTATTCCCGTGCTTTTCAAATGATGGTCGAGTGCGGCGAGATGCGCATTTTGGACATCGTGGCCGACGCCACCAATGTGATTGCCGAAGGCGAAGTGATGCAACTCATGAACATGCATGACGCCTCGCTTGATCAGCAAGGCTACTTAAAGGTGATTCGCAGCAAAACCGCCAAATTGTTTGAGGCCAGCACACGCTTGCCCGCGGTGCTGGCAAAGTCTTCGCCCCAAACAGAGGCGGCCTGCGCCGCTTATGGTCAGTCGCTGGGCACGGCGTTTCAAGTGATAGACGATGTACTCGACTACGACGGCGACGCCTCCACCTTGGGGAAAAACCTCGGTGACGATTTACGGGAAGGCAAATCCACCCTGCCGCTGATTTTTGCCATGCAACGCGGCACACCCAGCCAATGCCTGTTGATTAAAAACGCCATTGAACAAGGCGATATAGATGCATTGGCTGATATTGCCGACATAGTTCGCTCTACCGGCGCCATGCAAGCCACACGGCAAGCGGCTTCAGACGAAGCGCAATTGGCCCTGCATGCTTTAGAGGTCTTGCCTGCCAGCGATTACAAAACCGCCTTGGCTGACATTGCCGAGCAATTACTAGACCGCCAGAACTGAAAAACGCTTAAGCTGCGCTGCATTTTTTTGAACCTGCCGGTTACCTGCTTGACAGCGGGGGTTTCTTACATTGAACCCTTATGGTTTCACTGTCCACCCTCTCTTCCCCTACCGATCAAGACCCACAAGCGGTGGTCTGGCTAGAGCATTTTTTTTCCGATGCAATCGCCGACGCCGCTTCCGACATACATCTCGAGCCTTTCGAGCAAGTGCTGCGGGTGCGGGTGCGCATAGACGGACAACTGCAAGAGCGAACCTCGCCCAGCGCGCACTTGAAAGACCGCATCATCTCGCGCATCAAAGTGTTGTCACGCATGGACATTTCAGAAAAACGCTTGCCGCAAGATGGACGTTTGCGTTGGGTACTCAAGGCCAAGACCATTGACATGCGGGTGAGTTGCCTGCCCACCCTGCATGGCGAGAAGTTGGTGCTACGGATTCAAAACTTTTCTTCTCAGCAGCTCAATTTGCAAGACTTGGGGTATGAGCCGCAACAATTAGCCAACTTGCTAGAAGCCTTGCAGCGCCCCAATGGCTTAGTGCTGATCACCGGGCCCACCGGTTCTGGCAAAACCATGACGCTTTACAGCTGTCTGCAATATTTAAATGCTTCACGCCTCAATATATCTACGGTTGAAGACCCGTGTGAAATAGTGTTGGCGGGTATCAACCAAGTCAATGTGAACGACAAAGCCGGCTTAGGTTTTGCGCAAACACTTCGCGCAATGTTGCGCCAAGACCCCGATGTCATCATGGTGGGTGAAATTCGCGACAGCGAAACCGCTGATGTGGCGGTCAAGGCCGCGCAAACCGGGCATTTGGTTTTGTCCACGCTGCACACCAATGATGCACCCTCAAGCCTCAACCGCTTGCACCACCTGGGCTTGGCAGATTTCAATATCGCCAGCAGCGTGGCCTTGATTTGCGCGCAACGCTTGGTGCGAAAACTCTGCGACCACTGCAAACGCCCACTGTCTGGCGAGTCAAGGTTTACGCCTGTGGGCTGCAAGCACTGCACACACGGCTACAAAGGCAGGGTGGGCATTCACCAAGTCTTGCCCATGACCGCAGAGCTTCAATCGCTTTTGCTCGCTGGCACGGATGTGCTGCGCATTGCCGCGCACGCCCAACAAAGCGGCGTGCTCAGTCTGCGAGAAGCCGGCATGCTCAAAGCTAGAGAAGGCATTACCTCGCATGAAGAGGTTTGGGCCGCCACCTCTGTATGAGCCATTCGCTGGCGCACAGCAGCCATTTCACCCGACAACTTGGCACGCTGGTGGCGGCAGGTTTGCCTTTGCTACAGGCTTTGCAGACCATGGCAATGTCAGCGCAAACCCCACACATGCGCGAATTGATTGCGCGTTTGTGTGTGTCGCTTGAAAACGGGTCTGCGTTTCATGTGGCGCTCAGGCAATCGTTTCACTTTGATGCTTTGTACTGCGAGCTGGTGGGTGCCGCAGAAGTAGCGGGCAACTTAGACGAGGTATTGCTGCGTTTAGCGGCATTGCTCGAGCGGCAGCAAACACTTCGTTCGCAAATTCGCTCCGCCTTGGCTTACCCATTTGCAGTTCTTTGCATCACCTTGGTGGTGGTGGCGGTCATCATGGTTTGGGTGGTTCCGGTGTTTGAAGGAATTTTTTCTTCACTAGGCGCTGAACTGCCGGCGCTCACCTCAACCGTGCTGCATCTCAGCCGCTGGCTCACCAGCGGCGGCGCTGTGGCCGTGGCGGTTTGCTTGGTGTTGATGGGCCTGCTTGGTCAACGGCTGCTGCAGTCGTCCACTGTTGCGCTATGGCTAGATTCGCATTTGCTGCGTTTTCCATTGGTAGGCAAATTGATGCACCACACACAGCTG
>CANLWQ010000267.1 GCA_947494405.1 Comamonadaceae bacterium
CTAAGCTGACCAAAGAAGAATTGCTGAGCACACGCACCATATCGCCAGGGCCCACGCCTGCAGGCTCGGTGAAAGGCATCAAAAACAAAACCTTGTCGTTGAAACCCACTACCTCGGCTTCTACACGGTGTCCGTGTCGTCCCACCACTTCGCAGCAAGCGCCCAAAGGCGCCATCACGCCGCGCGCTTCCAAAGTCATGCCGCCCAAACGCACCAAGGTACCGCTGCGTTGCGGCTGTGGGGTGCGCAGACCAGACAGGCTTTGGTCTACTTCGGCGGCGAAATCAATCATGCTGGCCACTTAAATTTGAATCATGGAACGAATGGTGTTGGCCACACGGTTTTGTTCTTGCTCGGCCACAAAACGCACCACCATGAGTTTGTCTTCGTAGCTGTTGCCCGCTAAAAGCTCGGCAGGAATAGCCGGCTTTTTCTTTTCTTTCTTCATGCTCTCGCGCATTTTTTTCAGCTCATCATCGCCTTCGTCATCTTCCACGCCAGCTTCAAGGTCTGCCAAGGCTTGAGCCTCACGGGCTAAGCGGTCTGCTTCTTCTTGCGCCACCAGGGCGCGTCGAGCAAGTTCTGCTTCATGGCCTTTGTACCGGTTAGCCATGGCTTGTTCTTGTTGGGCCCGCTGTTCTAGCTCGGCCGCTGTGGGCAAAGTAACGGGGGTCAGTGCTGCTTCAAACACTTCCTCAACCGCCGGTGTGGGCGCTTTTTCTGGGAGGCGGGGCACATAAAAGCCGGCGAACTGTTGACGGTAGGCGCTATTGATGGCCAGTTGCGCCATTTCTTCGAGTTCCATGTAGTTGGGCTCGCGCCTGACCATGGACATCAGCATGGGTCTGACAACCCAAAACAGAAAGGCCAAGCACATCAGTGTGCGCAAAGCCACATTGGTGAAATCAAGCATGGAGGTCCCCATCCAAAATATCGGTATCGGCCACAGGTTCTTGGTAAGCCACGCGTTGGGTCACGTCTTGCGCCTGTCCTTCGCGTTGCGCCAGCGGTTGGTTGAAAAACACCGATTGCTCACGCCATGCTTCGGGTTGGGTCAACAAGCTGTTGGCCAGTGACTGCATTCGGTTTTGCACCAGGTCTTCAATTTGTGTGTCGTTGACCAGCACCCGCACACTGCCGGGTTGCAAATTTGGCACAGCCTGAATTTGCATTTGGCTCATCACGTCTCCAGCCATTTCTTGCAACCGCGATTTGTCTTGGGGGTTGAGTTCAATCACCACCTGCGGTTGACCGTGTAAATCAATTTCATCCAAACAACGCTGCACCAAACGCTCTATAGCTTGCCCAGACAGGTTTAATTCAGCCAACACCATGTGCTCGCTGATATGCAATGCCAAGCGTTTGAGGGGTTCAAACAAGGCTTGCGGGTTATCGCTCAGGGCTTGTAGTTTGTCGGTCACTTCTTTGAGCAGTGTTTTTTGCTCATCCAGGGTGGCGAAAATTTCTTGCTTTTGTGCGTCTAGCGCTTGGGCTTGTTTGATGTCGGCCTGCGTCTGTGCAGCTTCATAACCTAGCAACTGCCCCTCGGCCATGCCGTCTGTGCGGCCGGATTCATGGCCTTGCGTCTCACCGGCTTGAAAGCCTTCAACACGACCGGCAGCAAAACCTTCTTGGTAAGCTGCTTCTCGTGCGGCAGCCCAGTCGGCGGAATCAAATATTTCATCAACAACGCCGTCGTCGGTGAACATATCCCACACATCGGGGTTGGCTGACGCCCAAAAACTCTCTGACCCGTAAAGCACGGAAGTATCTATTTTTTCTTGGGGCTCTGCCGCTTTCGCAGGCGCAACTTTGGCTTGTTCAGCAGCCACAGCAGCAGCTGATTCGGCTTGGGCCATGGCTGCCAATTCGCTTTTCTTTTCAGCGCGTGGGGTTGGCAAAGGGTGGCCGAAAGTTTCTAAGACAAAACCTTCGCTGTCATCAAACACTTTAGCCGCTTCAGGGGTGGCCAATTGTTTGAACAGCACAGAGGCAAAGTCCATTTTTGGCACTTGCGACCAATCCTGCTCGCCAAATGTCTGTGTGAGCTTGTCAGACGAATGCAGCCAAGTGTCATTCAACCAATGCTTAGGCTGAGGCTGATGGGTGTCAGGTTTAAACAAAGTCTGCTCCACCCAAGATCAGCTCGCCAGAGTCGGACAACTTGCGCGCCAAACGCATGATTTTCTTTTGCGCATCTTCGACATCGGCCACACGAACAGGGCCGCGTGCATCCATATCGTCCTTGAACATGCCGCGCGCACGTTCGGACATGTTGTCCATGAAACGCGCCAGCACTTCTTCGGGAGCACCTTTGAGGGCCACCATCAGTTGCTCGGGTTCCACGTTGCGCATCAGCACTTGAATACCTTTGTTGTCCACGGTCGCCAAGTTGTCGAAGGTGAACATCTGATCTTGAATCTTCAGCATCAAGTCGACATCAATCTCTTCCAAACCATCCATGACCGAGCGTTCAAGGTCGGTTTTGGTTTTGTTCATGATGTCAGCGGCTGCTTTGATACCGCCAAAGCTTGAAGATTTAGAAGATGAATTCTTGGCAAACTGTTGCTTCATGATTTGCTCGAGCTCAGCCATGGCAGAGGGTTGCACCGTGTCCATGCTGGCCACACGTTGAATCACCTCGGGGCGCACTTCTGGTGGCAAATACACCAACACGTCGGCCGCCACACTGGTTTCGAGCAAAGACAAAATAATCGCAATCACCTGCGGGTGCTCGGTGCGAATCATCTCGGCAATCGAGCGCGGGTCCATCCAGCTGAGAATGTCTAAGCCCTTGGTGCCTTGGCCAGGCATGATGCGGTTGAGCACCGAGTTGGCCTTGTCGTCACCCAATGCCAAGCGCATGACTTTGTCCACATAGTCTGAGCCGCCCAGTCCCACGCTGTTTTGTTTTTTCAGCATGTCGACGAATTGGTCCAGCACCACATTGACCGCGTTTTGCGACAAGCTGGAAGCTTGCACCATGGCCGCACCCAAAGCTTGTACTTCTTTGGGGCTGAGGTATTTCACAATCTCGGCAGCTTGTTCTTCACCTAG
>CANLWQ010000268.1 GCA_947494405.1 Comamonadaceae bacterium
CTTGCCGTCAATTTGGATATGCGCGCCCAAGCGCAGCAACTCGTTCACATGCATGAAGCGGTTTTCAAAAATCGTTTCTGTCACTTTGGCGCTGCCTTGTGACACCGCGTTGAGCACCATGAACTGGGCTTGCATGTCGGTAGGGAAACCGGGGTATTCGGTGGTGCGAAAACTTTGCGCCTTCAAATGCGCAAATGCGGGGCCGCCCGAGCGTACCCGTAAGCCCCCAGGCACGGCTTCAATGCTGACACCTGCGTCGCGCAGTTTGTCGACAACGGCTTCGAGGTGGTCGCCGCGCGCATGGCGCAGCAGCACATCGCCACCGGTGGCCGCCACCGCACACAAAAACGTGCCGGCTTCAATGCGGTCGGCCACCACGCTGTGGGTGGCACCGTGCAGTTTGTCTACGCCTTGAATGTGGATACGGCTGCTGCCATGGCCTTGAATTTTCGCGCCCATACTGATTAAGAGCTCGGCCAAGTCGGGAATTTCAGGTTCTTGCGCGGCGTTTTCCAACACGGTTTCACCATCGGCCAAAGCCGCGGCCATGAGAAAGTTTTCGGTACCGGTGACGGTCACCATGTCTGTCGCGATGCGCGCGCCCTTCAAGCGGGTGAGCCCATTTTTCAAACGCGCCACCATATAGCCGTGCTCAACATCAATCACCGCGCCCATGGCTTGCAAGCCCTTGATGTGCTGGTCTACCGGGCGCGTGCCAATGGCGCAACCGCCAGGCAGCGACACCTTGGCGTGGCCAAAACGCGCCAGCAAAGGGCCCAACGACAGCACCGAGGCGCGCATGGTTTTAACCAACTCGTAAGGTGCTTCTGGGCTGTGTAACTGCCCCGCATTGAGCAACAAGTCGCCGGCGTCGTTGGGCTGGGCAGTCACGCCCATGTGGCGAATGAGTTTGAGCATGGTGGCCACGTCTTGCAACTGCGGGACATTGCGCAGCGTGAGCGTGTCTGCGGTTAACAGCGAGGCGCAAAGTTCAGGCAAGGCGGCGTTTTTGGCACCAGCAATGGCCACCTCGCCTTGCAAAGAACGCCCACCACGAATCAGTAATTTGTCCATAGCAACTGCGCGGCGCTCAGGCCTGCGACTGCCACTCGGCAGGTGTGAAGGTTTTCATCGACAAGGCGTGCACCTCGTCATTGGCCATTTTGTCGCCCAAGGTGGCATAGACCTTTTGGTGGCGCTGTATCAAGCGTTGCCCTTCGAAGGACGCGCTGACCACGGTGGCATACCAGTGCCGGCCATCGCCCTCGACATGCACATGCTCACAAGCCAAGCCAGCGGCAATCATGGTTTGAATTTGCTCTGCGTTCATTTGCTCACCCCCGAATTTTGTAACCAATGCGCAGCAAATGCAGCGCCAAGGCAGCCACCAACAGATAAGCGCCGCCCACCAGCCCCAAACTCAGCCAAGGCGAGACATCGCTGACGCCAAAAAAACCATAGCGAAAACCGTCAATCATGTAGAAAAAGGGATTGAGGTGGCTGACCTGCTGCCAAAAAGGCGGCAGGGAATGGATGGAATAAAACACACCGCTTAAAAACGTCATGGGTGTGATGAGGAAGTTTTGAAACGAGGACATTTGGTCAAATTTGTCGGCCCACAAGCCGGCAATCAATCCCAAGGTGCCCAGCATGGCCGCACCCAACAAGGCAAACACCACAATCCACACCGGCCAAACCACGGTGAGTGGCGCAAACCACACGGTGACCAGCAACACGCCCAAACCCACCGCCATGCCGCGCACGACTGCCGCCAAGACATAGGCGGCAAACCAGCTCCAGTGTCCCAAAGGCGTTAGCAAAATAAACACCAAATTGCCCATCATCTTGCTTTGCACCATGGACGATGAACTGTTGGCAAAAGCGTTTTGCAGCAAGCTCATCATCACCAAACCTGGCACCAAAAACGCGGTGTAGCTGACACTGTCGTAAACCGTGATGCGGCCTTCCAGCAAATGACCAAAAATCAGCATGTACAAAAGCGCGGTCAGCACGGGCGCAGCGATGGTTTGGGCACTGACTTTCCAAAAGCGCAGCACTTCTTTATAAAACAAAGCTTGCCAACCGTTCATGGCGCGGCTCCCATGACATCCAAAAATACGTCTTCCAAATCGGCTTTGCGAATTTCCACGTCTTGGGCGACCAAACCCGCTTGGCGCAAGGCCGACAAGTAATGCTCGATTTGTGCCGCGTCATGCGCGGGGAACTGCACAATGCGCCCGGTAACCCTTGCTTGCGCGGCCAATTCGGGGGGCAGTTGTTCATCAAGCTTAAAGCGCAAGACATTGCTGGAGGCGTTTTTCAGCAAGTCGCAGGTGTTGTCGAGTGCCACCACCCGGCCGTTTTTCAGCATGGCAATGCGCGCGCACAGAGCTTCTGACTCTTCCAAATAATGGGTGGTCAACAGCACAGTGTGGCCTTCGCGGTTCAAACGGGCAATGAACTGCCACAAGGTTTGGCGCAACTCCACATCCACGCCTGCGGTGGGTTCGTCCAGCACGATGACAGGGGGTTTGTGCACCAAGGCTTGGGCCATCAGCACCCGCCGCTTCATGCCGCCCGAGAGTTGGCGCATATTGTGGTTGGCCTTGTCGGCCAGCCCCAAGCAAGCCAAGAGTTCGTCTAGCCAGGCGTCGTTACGGGTGATGCCGAAATAACCCGACTGAAACTTCAGGGCTTCGCGCACAGTGAAAAACGGGTCAAACACCAGTTCTTGCGGCACCACGCCCAAAATTTTGCGAACCTGCGAGGCCTGGGTTTGTACATCCAAGCCATGCACCTGAATGCGCCCGCTGCTGGCTTGCATGAGGCCGGCCAAAATGCTGATGAGCGTGGTTTTGCCCGCGCCATTGGGCCCAAGCAAGCCGAAAAATTCGCCCTCTTGGATATCGAAGCTGATGCTGTCGAGCGCCTTGAAAGCGCCACTCGCGCCGTTGAAGGTTTTAGAAACCGACTGAAAAGAGATAGCTGTCATAAGTCAAGCCCTAGATTCTAAGGCTTTGCGCTTGACGGGCGCTATGACTGTCAATGCAGCAGGTC
>CANLWQ010000269.1 GCA_947494405.1 Comamonadaceae bacterium
CACAGCTGGCGCATAGGCGTGGTGTCTGATTTGCACCAAGCCTTGGCCTCGGATGTGACCACAGACATGCTGAGTGACGGCCACTTTGTGATTGACCACAGCATGCCAGTGCGTGGTGTAGCCACCAGCGGTTGGCATGGCCGCAGTTTTTCTCTGGGCATTGCCGACAGCGTCACCGTCTTGGCAGCCACAGCCGCGCAAGCTGATGTGGCCGCCACCATGATTGCCAACGCGGTGAACATAGACCATCCCGCCATTCAACGCCAACCCGCCAACAGCTTGCGTGACGACAGCGATTTGGTGGAACGCTTGGTGACGGTGGATGTGCCACGTCTGGCACCCGCGCAAGTGGAGCAGGCTTTGCAACGCGGGCTAGACTGTGCCCATGCCATGCAAGCGCGTGGTCAGGTGCTTGCGGTGTTTTTATGTTGTCAGGGCCGCACGGCCGTGACGCAAACCTTGGAGTGTTTGGTTTGACTGCACTGATTGATGTTCGACGGGTTTTCAGCCATGTGGAAGAGATACACCATGAATTTGGCCCCAAGGCTGATGCACCGCTGATACGTGGTGCGATTGCAGCGGTGCTGCGAAACCCCTATGCCGGCAGTTACCACGCTGATATTTTGCCCATGATGGAAGCGCTCAACCCCTTGGGCGTGGACTTGGCTAAGCAGTTGTGTCATGCCATGGGCGTGCCACCAGAAGCTATTCAAGGCTATGGCAAAGGCGCCATCATTGGCGCGGGCGGCGAGCTAGAGCACGGCGCTTTGTGGCATGTACCGGGTGGTTACGCCATGCGCGAGTTGCTGGGTTGGAAGGGCGAACGTGCGGCTTACACCGCAGGCCAAGGTGCCGCCAGCACAGGCCAACCTGGCAACGGTTTGTCTATCGTGCCCTCCACCAAAAAAGTAGGGCCCCCCAGCGCGGCACTCGATGTGCCGCTGACACACATCAACGCCAGTTATGTGCGCAGCCATTTCGATGCCATTGAGGTGCGCGTGCCCGGTGCGCCGCGCAGCGATGAAATCATCGTCATCTTGGCCATGAGCACAGGCGCGCGTGTGCATGCGCGTGTGGGCGGTTTGGCCGCGCAAGACATCAGTCAATGGAATGGATTGCGTTAAACACGCACGAGCAAGACATGAAATCAGAGATTCGCAAAATCATTGTGCAAGTGGACGAAGTGCTGCAAGAGGCGGGGCAGGCGGTGAACCCGCCAACCCGCCGCGCCTTGGCCATGGCGGTGATTGCCAACCCCTATGCAGGCAAGTACAGCGACAACCTAGACCTGTTGATTGCCATTGGCGAAGAGCTGGGTGGACTGCTTGGCGAGCGTTGCGTCAAAGCCTTAGGCATACAGCCGCAAGAGGCGCAAAGCTATGGCAAAGCCGCCATCGTCGGCGAGGCTGGTGAGTTGGAACATGCTGCCGCCATTCTTCATCCCAAACTCGGTGCGCCTTTGCGCCTAGCGGTTAGCAAGGGCGCAGCCTTGGTGCCCTCAGCCAAAAAACAAGGCACATTGGGAACAGCGATTGATGTGCCTTTAGGCCACAAAGATGCCGCCTTTGTGCGCAGCCATTTCGACGCCATGGAAGCGCGGGTGTCGGACGCCCCTCGCGCCAATGAAATCGTGGTGGCTGTGGTGGTCACCGACAGCGGTCGCCCACTGCCGCGCATAGGCGGCTTGCAAGTGAATGAGATCGTTGGCCAAGACGGTCTGCGCTAATTTTTCAAGGAGTTCCCATGTCGCTTATCACGCCCGCCCCAGACGCCGCACTCATTGTGGTCGATGTGCAAAACGGTTTTTGCGACGGTGGCAATTTGGCTGTAGCGGGTGGTGCCCAAGTGGTGCCCATCATCAACCGCTTGGCCCCGGCCTTTGCCAACATCGTCATCACCCAAGACTGGCACCCCGCAGGCCATGCTTCTTTCGCCAGCGCGCACCATGGCAAAGCCGCTTTTGACACCACCGAGATGTTTTATGGCAGCCAAGTGCTGTGGCCCGACCACTGTGTACAGGGCACGCCAGACGCCGAGCTGCATGCTGACCTGCATTTGCCTACCGCGCAACTCATTATTCGCAAAGGTTTCCATGCGGGCATAGACAGCTACTCGGCATTCATGGAGGCTGATCGCCAAACCCAAACCGGCCTGCAAGCGTATTTAAAGCAACGCGGTATTCGCAGTGTTTATGTGGTGGGTTTGGCCACCGACTTTTGTGTGGCTTGGACAGCGCTGGATGCAAGAACCGCAGGTTTCGATACCAGCGTGATTGAAGACGCATGCCGTGCGATTGACATGAATGGTTCCTTGGCGGCGGCTTGGGCGCAAATGCAATCGCAGGGCGTGAAGCGTTTGCAGTCCAGCAGTTTTCAGCTGCCCTGAGCCACTGGCCTGCAATGAAAGCCGTGGCCGCGCGTCTACACCCTGTTCAGTTGCAGGTCAACCGTCAAACACATTCGGCTGAACTCACCCGCCACACCACGCTGTTGCATTTTTTGCGCAATGATTTGGGCCTCAACGGCCCCAAGTTCGGTTGCGGTTTGGGCGAGTGCGGTGCGTGTACTGTGTGGGTGGATGGTGTGGCTGCACGGTCCTGCGTCATACCTGCCGTGGAAATGCAAGACCGTGCCATCACCACCTTGGAAGGCTTGGGCAATGCCAGCCAACCCCATGCAGTACAACAAGCTTTTATAGACACCCAAGCCGCGCAGTGTGGTTATTGTTTGAATGGCATGTTGATGATGGCAACCGCTTTGCTAGCGCGTGAGCCCCATCCCACGGACGCACAAATCAAAGCCGCTTTGTCGGGCAATTTGTGTCGTTGCGGCACCCATGTGGAAATCATCGCGGCGGTTCATCGGGCGGCGACCTTGATGGCTACCCCCATCACCCAAGAGCCTGTGTGATGCGAGCCAAGTGGGTGCGTCAACGCAGTGATTTTTTCAACGCACGCGGTGTATTGCTGGTTTTGCGTGCGCCATTGCCGCAACCGGCACCGGTAGCGGGGCAACCCAGTTTTGTGGCCAGTCTTGCCAGCGAAGGCGATGAGTG
>CANLWQ010000270.1 GCA_947494405.1 Comamonadaceae bacterium
AGGGCTGTTACGGCCTTGTCGATACCGCGCTTCAGGTCCATCGGGTTCATACCGGCGGCTACATATTTCATGCCTTCGCGCACGATGGCTTGGGCCAGCACGGTGGCCGTGGTGGTGCCGTCGCCCGCGTTGTCAGAGGTTTTGGAAGCGACTTCCTTGACCATCTGCGCGCCCATGTTTTGCAATTTGTCTTTGAGTTCGATTTCTTTGGCCACGGACACACCGTCCTTGGTCACGGTAGGGGCGCCGAAGGAGCGCTCCAACACCACATTGCGGCCTTTGGGGCCTAAAGTCACTTTAACCGCGTTGGCCAAAATGTTCACGCCTTCAACCATGCGTGCGCGGGCTTCGCCGCCGAAAATTACGTCTTTTGCTGCCATTTTTTAGCTCCTCAATTATTTGGTTTCAACCACTGCGAACAGGTCTTCTTCTTTCATGACGAGCAATTCTTCGCCGTCAACTTTGACCGTTTGGCCACTGTATTTGCCGAACAGTACGCGGTCGCCCACTTTGACGCCGACGGCAGACAACTCGCCTTTGTCGTTTTTCTTGCCAGGACCGACGGCCAAGATTTCGCCTTGGTCGGGTTTTTCAGCAGCGTTGTCAGGAATGACGATGCCAGAAGCGGTTTTGGTTTCGCTTTCGATGCGTTTGACGATCACGCGATCGTGCAAAGGACGAAGTTTCATGGGTTCTCCTAGGGGAAACTTGATGTGAATAAAGATGCACAAAATGTGCGGGCTACCTGCCTAGCGGGTGCATTATTAGCACTCGCCAGACTAGAGTGCTAATGATAAGGCTAATTGACGCAATTTCAATAGATCTTTGGATAAATTAAACACACAATTCAAGCTGAAACCATATAAATGCTGGTTTATTGAAGCAATGCAGCAATATCGGGATGGTTGGCTTCTTTGGCCATGTCCAAGGCCGTTAGGCCACGCTCATCCTTCAAAGACAGATTGGCGCCTTTGGCCAAAAGTAGTTTCACTGTCTGCGCATGGCCTTGACCGGCTGCCCACATCAAAGGGGTGAGGCCGTCCACCGGGGTTTGGTCTATGGCTGCGCCAGCTTCCAGCAGGCGCTCGGCTACAGCGCTGTGCCCCATGCCTGCCGCATACACCAGCGCCGACTTGTGCAAACGGTCGGTGGGCTCATGCTTGGCACCCTGCTTGAGCAGTAAATCAACAAAAGGCAGACTGCCCGCGTAACTGGCGGCAATCAGCGGCGTGACCTTCTCTAAAGAAGGCAAATTCACATCCGCACCTGCTGCGATCAGCATATGGGCGATATCCATGCGGTTTTTTTCAATCGAGATGTACAGCGAGGTTTTTCCCAGCCGGTTACGGGAATTAGGCACGGCACCACGGTCCAAGCTTTTTTTCACGGCTTCAGCGTCGGTATTGCGAGCCGCCACAAGCAATTGCGCATTCACGCTAGGGTTGGATTCTGCTTGTGCCCAAGCCAGTGAAGTCAGGCTCAATCCACCGATCAGCAAAGCCAAACTGCTGAAATGGATGAAAAAACGGGTCAAAACTGGGTTGTATTTGCGGCTCATCTTGATTTCCTTAGGCTGTTGGGTTCTTAAGGGGTTTCCCTAGTTAGGTCTTAACCGTGTACCAAACACCGATGGTGATGAGTAAGATCGGTCGTGGGAAATTTTCCTAGAGACTGCATTGTGTTCACAAAGCACAAGGTTATCGCAAAAGGAAAACAGTTTTTCAAAAAATGAATTATTCCCATTTGGTTTTTCAAACAATGGCCGACAGGCTCAAGGAGTTCTCAATGCAACACATCGGAAAGAAAATTTCCCTCACCCTGGCCAGTTTGGCCATTGGCGTGTTGGCTGCTGGCGTCGCCCAAGCAGACACCGCCAAGGCAGTCTCGGTGTCTCAGTCACAGCTGACGGCTGCCGACAAAGACGCTAATAACTTCCTGCACTCCAATATGAACTATGCGCAAACGCGCTTCTACCCCAACAAGCAGATCAACACCGGCAACGTCAAAAGCCTGCGTCCTGCATTCACTTTCCAAACGGAAGTTTTGGAATCCATGGAAACCGCGCCCATCGTTATCGATGGCGTGATGTACCTCACCACTTCTTACAACCATGTCTACGCCATCGATGCGGTCACTGGCAAGCAGTTTTGGCATTACAAACACAAAATGGGTCCCGTCACCACTTATTGCTGCGGCCCTAACAACCGTGGCGTGGCCATCATGGGTGGCCATGTGTTCATGGGCACCTTGGACGCCAAGCTGGTTGCTTTGGACACCAAGACCGGTAAATTGGTTTGGGAAACCCAAATCGCCGACCCCGAATTGGGCTACTCAGAAACCATGGCGCCAGTGGCTGTTAATGGCCGCATCCTGATTGGCACCAACGGTGGGGAATACGGTATTCGCGGTTTCGTTAAATCGTTTGACGCCAAAGATGGCAAATTGCAATGGACCTTCCACACCATTCCTGAAAAAGGCCATGAAGGTGTGTGGGCTGTTAACGATGCCACCAACCGCAATATGCTGCGCGACATCAAGGCAGAAAAAGCACAGTTGGCCAAGCAAGGCGGCGACTTTTACAAAACCTTGGGTGGCGGGGT
The DNA here is from genome assembly GCA_947494405.1 of Comamonadaceae bacterium. Taxonomy (GTDB): domain Bacteria; phylum Pseudomonadota; class Gammaproteobacteria; order Burkholderiales; family Burkholderiaceae_C; genus Limnohabitans. The sequence continues at coordinate 2,601 of CANLWQ010000270.1, forward strand.
ATGGATGGCTCCTGCGGTAGACCTGGAAACCAACTCCGTGATCTTTGTGGTGGGCAATCCCTCACCCGACTTGTACGGCGCTGAGCGTCCTGGTGACAACCTCTACACCGACTCTATCGTCTCTGTGGACCTGAACACTGGTGCCTACAAATGGCACTACCAGTATGTCGCGCATGATGTATGGGACTTGGATGCTGTGTCACCTCCCATCCTGACCGAAGCCAAAGGCAAAGACGGCAAGATGGTCAAAGTGGCCATTCATGCGGGCAAAACCGGCCATGTCTATGTGCACGACCGCAACACAGGTGCCTTGATCCGCTTCTCTGAAGCCATGGTTCCCCAAGATGGTTTGTGGACATTGCCCACCAAAGAAGGCGCCAAGATGATGTTGGGTGCCAACGGTGGTGTGGAATGGAGCCCCATGGCCATCCACCCTGAA